>DAOWCB010000277.1 GCA_030633795.1 Candidatus Aminicenantota bacterium
TAACTCTCCAGAATAATATTCCTGTCCAGGAGCTCGCAGAGAGAGCAACAGCCGACATTAACAATATCACAAAAGTTGAGATGTCAATGGTTTGCCTTCCTTTGTACAGATTGATGTATCCCGAAGTGGACATGCAGCAGCTAACGGCTCAAAGGGGGGAGGACGGAGCCAGAAGGATTATCATTCAAGGCGTTCTGGAAAAGACAAAAGAAAACCACATCTCCAAAGATGAATACATAGACAAGCTCGAATCATCGGTCGAGGAAATCAAAAGCTTTCTCATGGAAAAACAGCTCATCGATATACCCGATAATAATTTAGATATCGAACCTATGCCTGAAGCCTATCAGGGGCTCACGTGGACCAGGCTCATCGCTCCTGGTGCTTATGAAACTTCAAGTGATTACACCTACCAGATCACCCCTATCCCCGATGATTGGAGTGCGGATCAAACCACATCATTCCTCGAGGAATACAATGACTACTTGCTCCCGTTTTATGCCGTCCGAAAAATCTATCCTGGAACATTTATTCCGTCATTTCACACCAATAAAAATTCCTCCTTATTGAGGAAGCTCTATCCCAGTATGCCGCTTTTAAAAGGATGGGCTATCCTCTTCGAAGAGATGTTAATATTCGAAGGATTTGGAAACTATGACCTCAATCTCCGTCTCAACCAGCTCAAAATGAAGCTCAGAGTTATCACAGATTTTATCGCTGAAATCCAGATTCATGAAAGCAACTGGACCAAAGAGGATGCCATAAACTATATGGTCAGGGTGGGATTCCAAACCGAAGCCGAAGCGGAAAGAAAATGGAACCGCATCCTGCTTCTTCCTGGAGATGCGACCTACGCCTATGTGGGTATGCAAGAAATTTTGGATATGGAAAAGGAGTACAAGCAGCTAAAAGGTGACGCTTTCAGCAAAAAAGAATTCATGTCCAAACTCCTCAGTTACGGAGCTTTGCCCCTCAGGCATCTGAAAAAGAAAATATTAGAGCAATAATCGGCGTAAGGTTGAAATTTATCGACTCTCATGCCCATATCAATTCGGAAGATTTCCGGAATGATCGTGACCAAGTTATTGCAAGAGCATTCCACGAGGACATCCAAGCCATCCTTTGTCCAGCTGAGCTCACAGAACCCAAAAATTGCCAGGTGGCTCAAGATCTGATCGAAAAGCACGCAAATATTTTTGTTGCCGCCGGGGTACATCCCCACAATGCCAAGGATTTTCATCCGGAGTTGGTATCAACACTAAAACACTTGGCATCCGAAAAAAAAATATGTGCTGTTGGAGAAATCGGGCTCGATTTTCACTACAATTATTCCTCACCCGAAGAACAAATTATAGCTTTCCGTAACCAATTGAATATCGCTCAGGATTTGGACCTTCCTGTCATAATTCACAGTCGCAATGCTGCCGATGAGATCGCCACAGCCATCGAGGAAGAAAATTTTTCCAAAGGCGGAGTGCTCCACTGCTTCACCGAAAACTGGGAATTTGCCGAGATGATGCTGGATCAAAATTTTTTGATTTCCTTTTCAGGAATTCTGACCTACCCTAATGCTCAGTCAATCAGGGATGTGGCAAAAAAACTCCTGCTTGAGAAAACGTTGATCGAAACCGATTCGCCCTATCTTGTTCCGGCTCCGTATAGAGGAAGAATCAAAAGGAATGAACCTGTGTACGTAAAAGAAGTCGCGAAAACGCTGGCTGATATTCAAAAAGTCGATATTGGAGAGATCGCTCGGGTGACTTCGCGGAACTTTGCTTCTCTTTTTCCGATTGAATTATAAAGAATGAGATGTTAATATAGGGCAGCGATAAACGAGTTAAATATGAAGGATTTAGTCAAAAAACTGGACAAATCCCAGATCAAAAAAATTCCTGGCATCCGTGATCTGTCTCGTGATATCCAGAAGGAGTTGGATGCGGTTGAAGAAGAGCTTAATGAATTCACAAAATCTCCGAACAAAATCGTTTCAGAAATCAGTTCCTATCTTTTCAAGAATGCAGGAAAAAGAATAAGGCCAGCTCTTCTTATCCTCTGCTCTAAACTCTGTGGATACTCAGGGGATGAACACATCACCATGTCCAGTCTCGTCGAAACCATTCACACAGCCAGCCTCCTCCATGACGATATCATCGATAACTCCAATACAAGAAGAGGACAAGAATCCGTTCATACCAAATGGGGCCCCAATATCACTGTCCTCTTGGGTGACTATCTGTATATCAAAACTATCAGCAACTCCCTCAAAAGCCGACACAGACAGATTGTCCAGATCCTTACAGATGTATCATCCAAAATGATCGGAGGCGAGCTGAATGAATATTATGTCAGCTGGAACCTGGATATCGACGAACATAACTATCTGGACATCATCAATGAGAAAACAGCCTCATTGTTCTCAGCTTCCTGTCAAATAGGGGGGATCTTGGGCAACGCTCAGGACAAGAAAGAAAAGATCCTGGCAGATTTTGGAACAAACCTTGGGATGACATTCCAAATCATCGATGATCTACTGGATTATTCAGGAGACGAAAAAACGATGGGGAAGCCTGTTCTTTCCGATTTGCGGGAAGGCCGCATTACTCTTCCATTAATCTACACTCTCCAAAATGATGGGAAGAAAAACCGGAGCCGCATCTTGGATCTATTGAAAAAGAAAGAGCTGGACAAGTCATCTCTCGAGGAAATCCTGCACACAGTGCAATCCAACGGAGCCCTGGATTACACCTATAGAAAAGCCGAAGAATTTTCGATCTATTCCAAGGAACTCCTCCAACAATTACCACCATCTGTCCACCGGGACGCTCTGTCACTATTCCCGGATTACATCCTATACAGAAATAAATAGCCTGAACTATTCATAAAAAATGGCGATGCTTTTTTTATGAATAATCCAGGATAAGGATTATGACAGAAATCGAAGTCAAAATCAGAATAGACAACCTAGAAAAAATAACAGATAAGATTGTTACTTTGGGAGCAGAATTGGCTAAAGACCGCCACTGGGAAGAAAACACCCTTTATGATTTTCCTTCCCGATCTCTTTATAACCAAAAACGCGCTCTAAGACTCCGGACAGAAAACAAAAAAACGTATCTGACCTTTAAAGGCCCTCCCCAAAAATCGAGAAAGTTCAAAATCCGCGAAGAATATGAAACCGAAGTGAAAAATGGAAAACAGATGAAAAAAATCTTGAAAGAGTTGGGATTCA
>DAOWCB010000318.1 GCA_030633795.1 Candidatus Aminicenantota bacterium
ACTGGCTAGGGGAAGCAACAAATTGGACATATTCGCGCTAGTTAAAAATCCCGCGAGTAATCCACCCAGAACACCGCCCAGAAGTCCCCCACTCACGCAGATGCCTATCAATCTTTTGGCTTCTCTGGGATTAAACACCTCGCTGACAATCATCCATGCATGAGTCATCAAAATGATAACAAAAACACTCGCCCACACCCAATAAAAGTAAGGCAGAAATATGCTCGTCCTGGCAAACTCCATCTGAAACAGAACTTGGAAAAGTAATCCGGAAATAACAAAAAAGGAAAGACTAGAAATGATCAAAACTTGGCTGGACAGCTTTACATTGATTTTCGATTGAAATAGCACGACCAATCCGGTCATAATGGCTGCGCACAGATAAGCTAAAGGAAGACCTCCCGCTCCCATTTTCTGCAGCAGGTCGGCATACCTAATCGCTGTAAATATGGTATGGGGGCTTGTTATCAAGAAAAAACAAGTGAACAGTAAAACCGCGAGCGTTTCTTCACCTGGTTTGATATCGACGATGCGGGATAAAAGCCTGTATAATCGATTTTTCCCCATCTTTTTCTTGCTATGATTTTTGAGTTAACTTACCACACTATAAACAAGACAGTCAATTAACCTGACCTATTCATAAAAAATTCCGCTGCTTTTTTTACCCTTATGGAAAACGCGGCGAACAAATATTGCGAGATATTCATGACTGTGTTAGTATTCTCCCTCAAATGAACCTAAACAGGAGAAAGAAATGAAACGTTTTGTAGTTTTTGTGCTTTTGCCAATATTGTTGCTCTTGGGCTGCTCCAAGGAGCAAAAAGATGCTAGGTTAGAAGAAGGAACCCCAGGTTATCAGTTGGCCAAAGATCTTACTCCCATACTCCCCTTGCTTGACCCAGAAGTGAATGCTGTGTTGATCAGAACAAACACTTTCACAATGACAACCGGCGATATCATCCAGACCTTATATTCCAACATGGGAAAACGCACCGAGCAACTAAAAACATTCGATGCAGAGCGTCTGAAGACGATTATCGATGAAAATGCCGTAAAAATCGCGGAGAGAAAACTGTTACTCGAGGCCGCTTCAAAAGCCAAGAGTTCGGTCACTCCAGAGGAGATCGATGAAATATTGAATATTCAATACGGCCGCTCCGGAGGAGAGCAAAAATTTCTACAAATGCTCGATGAGAACGGGATCGATCTTGAATTCGTGAAAGAGAGCATAGAGAAGGACGTACAGATCCAGAATTATTTGGATGGGTATTTTGCGAGCAATATCCTGGTCTCCGAAGAAGAAGTACAAAAAGTCTACAACGATGATAAAACCGCTTCTGTACGCCACATCCTTTTGTCCACACAAAAGATGGCGGATGCAGAAAAGCAGGAAATCCGCAAAAAAATGGAAGGGATTCTTTCTCGGGCCAAGGGTGGAGAGGATTTTGCCGAGCTTGCAAAGACCTATTCGGAAGACCCTGGCTCCAAGGAGAACAGCGGTTTATACGAAAATTTTGGGCGTGGGCAGATGGTGCCGCCTTTCGAGGACGCAGCATTTTCCGTCCCCATCGGCGAGATCAGCGATATCGTCGAAACAACATTCGGTTACCACATCATCAAAGTGATAGAAAGAAAAAAAGAAATCCGGCCACTTGATGAAGTCCGGGCTGAAATAGAAACGCAAATCAGGCAGAGGCAGCAAAACGATGTCTACCTAGAACTCTTAGGTCAATTGAAGGAAAAAGCTTCTTTTCAGATTATTGAATATTAATTTCGCCACAGTTTTCTCACGGGAACCTTTCCATAAATTATTTCGTATATGTGTATGAATCACAAATTCCAGGGAGAAAAACATGTTAAAAAACTATATCAAAATAGCCCTAAGGAATCTCCGGCGCAATAAACTCTATTCCATACTCAACATAACCGGGCTGGCCATCGGCATAACATGTTGCATTCTGATCCTGCTGTATGTTCAGGACGAACTCAGCTTTGACAGGTTTCACGAAAAGGCGGACAGAATTTATCGAATTTCCTCCCATTTCGTCCTAGGAGACCGGATCATGGATTTTGCATCGACAGCCCATGTCCAAGGGCCGATGTTCTTAGAAGAGTACCCTGAAGTCGAAAACTATGTGCGATTCAACAGCTACGGATCCCGCCGAATGGTCCGTTACGAAGACATAACCTACGCCGAGGAAAAATTCATATGGGTAGATAACTCTGTTTTTGACATATTCTCATTCAACCTTATAAAAGGCAATCCCAAAGAGGCCCTTACCAAACCCAATATGGTCGTTATCACAGAAGATATAGCCGAAAAGTATTTCGGCGATCAGGATCCGATCGGGAAAAACCTCAGGATACACAATGATGAGTTGTACATGGTTACGGGTGTGGTGGAGAATATCCCACAGAACTCGCACATCCGGCCCGATTTTTTGGCCTCTTTCATAACACTCGACCTGCAACCCACCGGCAATGCCACCGCTGACCTTGTCAATAATGTCGATTATTACACATACATCCTTCTTAAGGAGGGAACCGATTACAAAAAACTGGAGCAAAAGTTTGTCGGATTTGCCGAAAAATATCTCGGTCCCCTGATCTCTAGTATCGGGGGTTCGGCAAAATATGAGCTTCAACCACTCACGAGCATTTACCTCCATTCAAACTTGGAAAACGAATTGGAGCGTACTGGGGAAATGTCATATGTTTGGCTTTTTTCTGGAATAGGACTTTTTATCCTGATCCTTGCCTGTTTGAATTTCATGAATCTCTCCACTGCCCGTTCGGCCAACAGAGCAAAAGAGGTGGGATTGCGAAAAGTTGTCGGAGCCCAAAGGCTCCAGCTCATCAAGCAGTTTATCGGCGAATCCATGATC
>DAOWCB010000074.1 GCA_030633795.1 Candidatus Aminicenantota bacterium
CTTTGTGCATTTGTATTCGTATAATGGCATCGGGTTGCTCGAAATGGAATAACATATTATATCAGACTCATCCCGGGATATAAAGGTGCGGTTTTTTTTAGACATGGGGAAGCAAGAAATGGCCTTAGTGAAAAACGATAGCTTCAAACACAAATATTTCGGCACCGGATCGCCAGGCGTTTTTTGGGAGGCCTGCTTTGAGGCAAGCCCGTTCCAAGAAGGTTTCGCGAGTCCAGTTCTGTTCAACGGCGACCTGGGGAAGGAGAAGCCCCCTTTTCCCATCCTTTGCGATCACGAGGCCATGCCTGCCTACGGTTATCCTGTTTGGATTGATAATTTTTTTAAGGGGAGAAAGCACGGAGATTTCTACCTCCAGATCATCGAGTTCATCTCGAGTAACCGGGAGGAATCGGGAGTCTCGGCAGGCTGCATAGATGCTGGCCTGCATGACTGCCTGGTGGAGCGGCAAAACAGGTTCGATGAATCCGATGCAACCCCGCAATTGCCCATGTTTTTTAAGCGTCACGAAAGCCCCGCAATTCTGCGAAAGATTTTCGCTTTTGGGTTTGTATTCCGGCACTTTATTTTTCTGGATATACAGATTAACTGTGGAATAGGCCAACTGCAATAGCTCTTTTTTGTCCTGTTCGGACAAATGAAACTCTTTTGTGGAAGGCTTGGCAATGAGGGCGGCGGCAAGATATCCGACAACCCGGGATTCATCCTGGCTGGCCTCGGAGGAGTCGGAATACCGCAAGATTTCTACACCAGCTTTATCCTTTCCAATAAGAAGGGTCGCTCCTACCGGGCCTCCTCCACACAGGATGTTTTCTCCCTTCTCGCACTTCCTGATGAGTTCGTCCGTTTTGAACTCCTGGATTAGAGCAATGGTCTCGTTATCTTTTTTGTTGGCTTCTTCTTTCGTATAGAAATGAGAGAGATCGGTCGAAGCGATGATGAGGATTTTTTTTCCAACCGTGGCCTTTTTAAGCCCCTTAGCAAGGCGAATTATCATAGCCTTTTTGGGAATTCCCATCACGATGGGCACAATTTTTGCCTGCGGCAGAACTCTTTGCACAAACGGAACCTGAATCTCAACGGAATGTTCAGCCTGGTGGGCTTGAGCGATATAACCGAATCCTGTGGCCTTAGAAATATCAGCAGCAAGAAACGCATCGACCTGTGCGATGCCAAACGGTGTTTCATATCCTCCGTTTGGATAGATGGAACAGCCTTCAAATCCGAACTGATGGGAGGGAGCTAGAATAACAACGGACTCGTAATTTTTATTCTGGATAGACTTGTAGGCGTAGGCTGCTACTTGACCGGAAAAAACATAGCCTGCGTGGGGGGCGATTATCGCCATGATGTTGCCTGATGGAAGGGTCGAAGCCGGGACATTTTTGAGGAAGTGATCGATGAGCCTGGAGAGAGCCTCTGGATCTTTAGGATACCAGGGTCCGGCAAGTTGAGCCTTTCGTAAACCTTGAGGCCAAGATGCCGAAACAAAAACCAGGATCAAAAAGACACAAAACACGATTTTTTTTCTCATCTGAATAACATTCTTTATGGGACGATCCTGACAAAAATATACTCTGAATACTGGGAAAAAGCAATGGGTTGACTTTTATCCGCATTTGGATAAAAATTAAAAAGAAAGACCATGAGAGATATTTTTAAATCCTTGTTTGTTTTGATCCTTGCATCTTCAGCATTTTATCTTGGCTTCTATATGGGCAAAGAGAATGTCATATCCCAGATTCCTGACTTTCAAGAAGAGTCAGAGGAAAAACTCCCCGAGGGATAATAGCGCATTTTATTGTTCCGAGCCTCCTTTCCTGCTTTGAATACTGCCTTTCCCCTGAATTTGAAAATCCGATTTTCCAGCCGTTTTTATAAATAATTCAGGAGCCTGGATTATTCACGTGCCTAGACCCCCCACCCCACCTTAGCATTAAAGGATGCAAGGCAGTGGCCTACGCAGCTGTAGTGAACTACCGCAAGTGGGTTACAACGAAGTCGATGTGGTGAGATCGGCTTGCCCGCAGGGCAAAAATTGTCGATTATGAGATTTTTTGGTATTTGAAACTGGATTTATTTATTGAAGAAAAGGATCGGCAATTTTTATAAATAATTCAAGAGCCTGGATTATTTACGAGTTGAGATTGCTGTAGCTGCAAGGAAGTGATTCATGATGCTGTATTAGAATACTGCGAATGGATTACAACGAAGCAGATGCAGTGAGATCGGCTTGCCCGCAGGGTAAAAATTGTCGATTATGAGATTTTTTGGTTTTGAAACTGGATTTATTTATTGAAGAAAAGGATCGGCAATTTTTATAAATAATTCAGGGTTGGTTGACGAAACCATGGGTGCGCCGTATAATAAAGTTTAAGAAAACAGAGAAGAATAATTGAGGTTAGTTTCTGAGGAACCAAATGAAGCTTGCATTATACGGAATCCTGGGCATTCTCGCTTTATTCATCGTTCTTATGGTATTTAATCCCAACTTATCCTGTTTTGGAAGGAAGCTTAAGTCTCCGCTTTATCCCGTGATACGCAAGAAAAAGATGAAACAGAAAATTAGAAAAACAATGGACTACGGTTTTGATCTTGGTGGCCCTGGTGAAAAAAGAACCCACGGAGCCAACATGCAAGAGCAGGCTCAAAAGAGAAGCCCAGGCATAAGGCCAAATATTGCGACAGAGGATTATGGGTTTGATCTGGGCGGAAAAAGCAGCAAAAAAAAACTAGCTGATTGAGAGGATGTGTTTTGCGGAAAGTTCAAACGGTTGTCATCTGTTATGTGCTGGCAGTTCTCGTTTGCTGTCAACCTCCCCCTATATCCCTATCCCCGCTCCCTTCCCGAATTGACCGGATGGAGGGACATGCTTCCTTGGTGATCTCTGGAGATCAAGGAACGGCAAGATCGAAGTTTTCCTTTCTTTTCCAGCTGCCTGACCGCGGGCGGATCGATGTCACAGGCGCTTTGGGGAGCGTCCTTTATCGCATTGTCATCCATGAGGGGGAAGCCTACTTTGTTGTTCCCTCAAAAAAAGTGTATTGGCAAGGTCAGGAAGAAGAAATAATCGATAAATTCATGGGCTTCCGGTTGAACCTGGCCGAAATGATCAACCTTTTGAGCGGAAACTGGAGCGAACAAAAAATGTTACACAACGAGGACTTGGGAAACTGGTCTTTTACGAAAGACCATGATGGCCGCATTGTCTCCGGGCAAAGAGAAGACCTATGGTTTAAGATCGAAGAGTTTATCGGGGATACGCCGTTTGCCCGGCGCCTCTTATTCAAGCACCCTTTGAGCACAGGACAGGTGAAAGTCCTTAGTATCAACCTCAACCGCCCGATCAAACCAAGTGTTTTGTCCACGGAATTCATCGAAAGATACCAGCCCAAAACATGGGCAGAAATCCAAGAATTGCTCAACCATGCGCATTAAATCCTTTGCCAAAATCAATCTTGGGATAGAGGTTCTGGGAAAAAGAAATGACGGCTATCATGAAATCAGGACTATGTTCCAGTCAATTGACCTGTTTGATCTTTTGGCCTTTTTTCCCCGCACACAAAATGAAATTATCCTGAAGGGGGATGATGATTCCATCCCTTGGGATGGATCTAACCTTATTCACCAGGCTGCCACCCTTCTAAAGGAACGGCATGCCATCAAAACAGGCATGGAAATTCATGTGACGAAAAACATCCCCGCCGGTAAAGGTTTGGGAGGAGGAAGCAGCAATGCGGCCATGACGCTGTCGGCTCTGAACAAAATGTGGAAGATCGGCCTGGAGAAAGATGCCCTTAGGGATTTGGGGGCCCAACTTGGAGCTGATATCCCGTATTTTTTCGAAGGAGGCTTGTGTTTGGGGCAAGGGAAAGGAAACATCCTTTTTCCGCAGGAAGACCTGAATCCCTTCCTGTGTGTATTGGTCCTTCCCTCGGTTTCTGTCTCGACAGCGGCTGTGTATGAGAGGTTTTGTGCCTCCTTGACTTCACAGGTTAAAGACAGTAAAATTATCAAGTTTTTAGACAACCGTGATCTTGGCTTTTTGGAAAACGATTTAGAAGAGACTGTATTTCGATCATATCCTCAGATAAATGCTATTAAGATCCTAATCCAGGAGCAGGGGTCAGAGCTGACTTTGATGAGTGGAAGCGGTTCGGCTGTTTATGGCCTTTTCCATCAAAGGAAAAAGGCGATGAAAGCTCTGAGGACGCTTTCGAACGAACATGCAGTTATCCTTACGACGACATTGTCACGAACAGAGTATCGGAAACGGATAACGATACAAACTGGGGTGTAGCCAAGCGGTAAGGCAGCGGACTTTGGATCCGCCATTCGGAGGTTCGAATCCTCCCACCCCAGCCACGTTGTGGTGGACAAGTCCTCGATTGGAGAGATTTTGAAGGAGGAGAAGCAGTGAAGGAAGAGAATACGATGAAGGTTTTTGCAGGTTCTTCCAATTCTGCCCTGGCCAAAAAGGTCGCGGATTATCTTGACATCGATCTCGGGCAATCTGTGCTGGAATGCTTTAGCGATGGGGAAATCCATTTTTTCATCGATGAAAACGTGCGCGGAGAGGATGTTTTTATCCTCCAATCCGGGGCGTTCGACGCCAACTTTCATCTCATGGAAATATTTGTGATGATCGATGCCTTCAAGCGGGCCTCAGCGGAGAGGATCACAGCCGTCATACCCTATTACCCATATGCCCGGCAAGATTGGAAGGACAGGCCACGGGTGGCCATCTCGGCCAGATTGGTGGCTGATTTGCTTGAAGCGGCTGGTTCGAATAGAGTCCTGACCATGGATCTTCATTCCCCGCAGATCCAAGGCTTTTTCTCCATCCCTGTGGATAATCTGACGCCGGCTCCTGTATTGGCCCGGCATATCCAGAATTTGGAGCTCAAGGACTTGACCATTGTGTCTCCGGATGCAGGAGGAGTAGGAAGAGCCCGGATTCTTGCAAAAAGATTGGAGGCCAACTTAGCGATCATAGATAAAAGACGCCCTGCGCCTAATGTGGCACGCGTCCTTCATGTTATCGGGGATGTGAAAGACCGAGACGTTGTGATCGTCGACGACATGGTGGACACAGCGGGAACTCTTATCCATAGCGTTGAAGCGTTGATCAAAGAGGGAGCCCGCAAGGTGTTCGCGGCCTGTACTCATCCCGTTTTATCCGGAGAGGCCCTCGATAGAATCGAGAATTCCCAACTGGAAAAAATAATCGTAACCGACACGATCTCCCTGAACGAAAAAGCTCGGTCTTCAGAAAAAATTTTGGTGATCTCTGTGGCCGAGCTGTTCGGAGAAGCCATTCGAAGAATAAGTCGAGGACATTCTGTGAGTTCCCTGTTTGTTTAAGGAGGAGAAGCGATGAGCTTAACGATAAAATGTGAAAAAAGAGATGTTTTTGGAAAAAATGCATCCCGCCGGCTCAGGCGAGAGGGAAAGGTGCCAGCTGTGCTGTATGGTAGAAATGAACCCAGCACGCACTTGGTGATACAAAAAAAGGATATTTTCGGGATTCTGAGGTCTGAATCAGGAGAAAATACGATATTTAAGACATCTTTTGATTCGGAATACAAAGACACGATGATCAAAGAATTCCAAGCGGATCCTGTCACCGATGAAATTCTTCACATCGATTTGATTCTAATTGCCATGGACAAGGCTGTGAGGGTGTCTGTGCCCATCATCGTAGCAGGAGAAGCGGTTGGGGTTAAAACCGAGGGAGGATTTGTCGAGTTGATCACACGAGAGGTCGAGGTCGAATGCCTTCCCGAAGATATTCCTGAGCACATCGAGGTGGACATCAGCGATCTCCATCTCCATCAATCTATCAAGATCGAGGAGATGAAGTTTCCAAAAGGCGTGGAAAACATGAGCGACCCTCAAACTTTGGTCGTTTTGATCGAGGCTCCCGCCAAAGAAGAGGAAATAGTGAAGGAAGAAGAGGAAGAGGAAGAAGTGGAAGTCATGGCCGAAGGAGAGCAACCCGAAGTTATCAAGAAGGAAAAAGAAGAGGAAGAGCAGAAGGGCCAGAAAACCCCCAAAGTGGAAAAGAAGGAGTGATATTTGTGGATTATCGTCGGGCTGGGCAATCCTGGGAAAAAGTATGCGACCTCCCGTCATAACGTGGGATTCGTCCTTATCCAAAGATTGGCGGATAAGCGCAACACAAAACTGAAGAAACGGAAGTATTCGGCGAAAGCTGCCCAAGTGGAGCTGGTAAACGGGCCAGCTCTTCTCGTAAAACCTTGGACCTATATGAACAGAAGTGGTGTGGCCGTCAATGGGCTTATCGAAGGGGCCGGCGTGAGTTTAGATCGTTTGCTGGTAGTCTATGATGATCTTGACATTCCCCTGGGCGAGATTAGGATTAGGAAGAGGGGCGGCCCGGGAACACATAACGGGATGGCTTCGATCGCTCAGGAAATCGATTCCACCGAATTTCCGAGAATCCGAATCGGCATAGGGCCTTTGCCTCCAGGTGTTGATCCGACAGATTTTGTGCTTGGTGATTTCCGAAAAGAAGAGAATCCGGTCCTGAATGATAGCCTGATTACGGCTGAGAAAGCTGTGGATCTGATTATGATGAGCGGTGTAGATGAGGCCATGAACAGGTTCAACTGCAAAGTGAATAATACCCAATTTTTATGAATAATCCATAATTGAGAAGCCTGGATTATTCGCAAGTCAAGATTGCCGTAGCGGCAAGGCCGTGGCCCATGAGCCGTAGTGAACTACTGCGATTGGGCTGCAACGAAGTCGATGCGGTGAGATCGGCTTGCCCGTAGGGTAAAAAATGTCGATGTCGAATATAAAAGAAGAATATGAAATTTTCTTCA
>DAOWCB010000384.1 GCA_030633795.1 Candidatus Aminicenantota bacterium
ATGATATGAATTAACGATTCTGGACAACCGGAGCGGGGAGGATCGATAATGACCAGGTCATTCGGACTGATGGAGGCATATTGCAAAAAATTCTCGACAGGGCAGCATAAAAAGGAAACCTGGCCGAAATCCAGATTTTTTGCATTGAGCCGTGCGCTATCTATAGCTCTTTTGTTGATATCCACTCCAAGGACAGGTGTAGTAGTCTCCGCAATCGATAAAGAAAAAAGGCCGACTCCACAATACAGATCTATAATCCTGTAAAAATCCAAATTTCGACATATATGCTTGACTTCATTCACAAGACATTTAGTCAAGCAAACGTTGGATTGGAAAAAAGCCGTATGTTGGGCATAAAAATTCTTTTTGTCGATGTTGTGTAATAGATAAGACTTCCCCAAGTATTGTTTTTTTGAAGGTATGGAAACGCCCTCGAGGAAGGAAGCGTTGTCGAGCATGAACTCGGCCAGCTCAGCGTAAGATTTTCTATCCTGCCTTTTCACAGATAAGGTGACGTGCGCATGCCTGTTTCCATGGGCAAGTTGGACCTCGAAACCATCGACCCAAAAATGCGACAACTTGTCAGAAATGATTGCGACGATTTCGATCACGAGCTTTCTTCCCCAAGATGGCAACATCCAGAGGGCATCCTTATAAGGAACCTCTCCCTGTATCGGATCGGTTCCTTTTATGCTGAAGCTTTCGGGATTTCCGAATATTTTATATTTGGCCCGACTCCTGAAGCCTTTTGTTATGGGTGTGGGGATAAGCCCTGAGCACAGGTGATCACGGGATATTTTGGCTAGGCCATTTTTCAATCGTTCTGTTTTTTCTTTTAGACTGCGGGTGTAATCGGTTTGCAATGACATATTCGTGTCCGTTGAAATTTTTCGTCAGCTTTTTATAAATTTCAAGGATTTGATTTTACAAAAATTAGATAAATTATGAAAGTTATGAAAGCTTGACCCCATCAATGTCTGGGGCGGTAGTCGAGTTTTTCAAAGACGATTTCGAAGGAAGCGCCTTTGTTATTATCCAGATTCAAAGTTCCCTGAAGCTGCTCGACCAGCATGGTTACCAATTGGAGCCCCAATGATTCAGTCTGTGTCACATCCAAACCCTTCGGCAATCCCACACCATCATCGCTGACCAACAACTTTAACTTGCCGTTTTTTTCAGACCTTAGAACAACACGAATCTTACCCTGCGCCCTTCCTGAAAACGCATGTTTGAGAGAGTTAGAAATTAATTCATTTATAATCAATCCACAAGGAATGGATGTGTTGATGTCCAAAAAGACATCACTGACACTCACATCCAGATCAATTGCAGTCGAATTGATCCCATAGGACATTAATAAATGTCTTCCTAAGCTTTGTATGTATTCACAAAAATCCACATTGGCTAAATCATCAGATCTATACAATTTCTCATGAACGAGAGCCATCGAACGCACCCGGTTGCGGCTATCATGAAACATATTCAAGGCAGGCTCGTCTTTGACATGACGCGACTGTAGATTGAGAAGGCTTGAAATGATCTGAAGATTGTTTTTCACGCGATGGTGAATTTCACGGAGGAGGAGTTCTTTCTCCACTAGTGAGGTTTTGAGCATTTCCTCGGCTTCTTTACGTTCCGTGATATCTTCAACAATTCCGTCAAAATATCTGATTTTGCCCTTTTCGTCTCTTACCGTCACGGCACACACCGATCCAAGGAATGGTGTCCCGTCTTTTTTCTTAAGCAGCACTTCCTCATTTTTCACAAATCCTTCATGTAGCATCTTTTTCTGGGATGATATCCTTCCTTTAGGATCGTGATAGAGTTTGGACACATCGACGCTTAGAAATTCTTGTTTATCCTTGTACCCAAACATACTCACGATAGCTGGATTCGCTTCGATGAAACGACAATCCGCCCCAGACGAGGTTCGGAATATGCCCACTTCAATATTTTCTGCGATGGTTTTGTATTTTTCTTCACTCTGTCTCAAGGCCTTTTCTGTCTGTTTGCGTTCGATGGCCATGGCGATCTGTTCTGCGATGAAGGTCA
>DAOWCB010000159.1 GCA_030633795.1 Candidatus Aminicenantota bacterium
ACATTGACGCCGCAGGGAATAACAATGGCATCAGGTGTTGTTGTTTTGAATTCAAGAGCTAAATTTTTTAGATAATGGTTAGCAAAAACCGAATGAGCTGAAGGAAGCTGCTGCTGGGGTGACAAAAGCTTGAAACGAGTTGTGAGATATCGGAGGATTCGAAATCCTTTTTCTCCTTTTGGCCATAGCTGGTACCACTGGTCCTTTTCTCGAGTAACGAACCAATTGTTAGCATAATAAAAACAAGTGGGTAGATCCATTTCCATGGCCAGGGAATAGAGTGAAAGAGAAACATGGGAAAGATTGAAGAAAAAACAAATTTCTGGCTTAAAATCAAAGCACGTTTTCTCGAAGACTGTCTGGTTGACCAATTCCTTAAGAAAAACATCCTTCCAATCCGCTGAATCCTCGAAGTTTATCGTTAGCACCCGGTGTGTGCTGTTGTCTATTTGTGTCTTTTCTAATCCATAAGCGCTGGTAAGCACTTGAATCTGGTGTTGACGATTTTTCAAGGATTCGACTATATCTTGATAATCCATCTCGTAGCCCCTTTTGTGATAGGGGGGATAGAGGTTGGATATAAAAAGTATTCGCATCGTTTTGAGATAAACTTATCATACTCAAAACTAAGCCGTCAATTTAAGCTCTCAAATACATTTTCTTGAGGGGCATCACATGCTTATTCTCAGGTCGTGAATAATCCAGGTTAATATGCTCACATATGCTCTTTTTTTCTTGACAAATAGGAGAATTTATAATTTATTATAAATTAATCATTGCAATTTTCACTCTATTGCCGAAAGGAGGCAGGGATGAAAAACAAAAAATTATTCTTTTTCGCTTTGGGGATCCTAATCTTATTCACTTTAAGTACTTTTGCAGAAACCAAAAAGTTGGAGCAGATCGGAAGGTACAGCTTAGTAAGGATCAAAGGGCAAGTCCCGACAGAAGAGGTCATGAAAACCCTGTTGGAGAAATATGCAGCAGATATCAAATATGGTTTTGATCTGGCCGGCTTCGGAGATCTCTTCTTTCCCTTTATGGATCAGATAAAGGAATCTGCCTTTAAAGAGAAGGAGATTGCCGTAGGGGACAAATTTATGTGGATGCTTTTTCGGTCTCGTGGCAAGGTTAAGGTTGTCGAGGACCTCGAATGGGCAGGGAAGGAAGCCCTCCCCGTTTTTTCTTTCACTGTAGTTAAGGGATACATGCACTATGAAATTGTCATGCCCAAACCATGTGGTAACATTTCTCTTTTAAAGGTCGAAGAGGTTATTCCAGATGCTGTTTGTGACATTCAAGTTGAACCTGAGAAAGCCAATATCAATGACCCGATATCTGTGGATATGAGCGGCTCGCAACATGCCAAATCCATGGAAGTGGAAGTTTTTAACGCGGAAGGCAAAAAGATAACGACTAAGACCCTTACTCCCGATTCTCCCAAATGGCAAACCAAGTTCGACAAGCCAGGCGAGTATGTTTTTAAAGCTAAGGCCTTCAATGTCAAAGGTGCCACCTCCACAAATCCATGTGATGCCAAGACTTATATCAATCATCCCCCCACCTGCCAGCTCACCGCCACACCAGCAGAGGATTTAATAACAAAACCGTTCATTTTTGATGCCACAGGTTCAGCCGATTTAGATGGAGAAGTAGTAAAGGCGAATTTCGAGGTTGCTGACGAAACAGGGAATGTTGTGGATACACACGCCACAGATAAACCTTTCAATTGGGAGATGATTTTCGATACTGCAGGGCTATTCACGATAACGGTTGTCGTAACTGATGATTTCGGAGCCATGTCCGAGCCCTGTAGGGCCGAGATCACTGTCAAGGAGAAAAAGCTTTATGTCTTAACCGATGTTGGATTTTTGCAAGCAAAGGGCAGTCATGGTCCTTATATCGATGGACGTCTGGGAATCGCCCTCATGCTCCCCTCAAACTTCAGCCTTTTCTTGGAAGGAGGAGGAGCTTTAGCCATGAAAGACGAGCCTTGGAAGTCCTTCATGTTGCTCAATGCAATCTTGAACTACCACTTTGAACCTGTATACGTAGGTGCCGGATTAGGAATCAATACCCAAGTGAGAGTGGATCGCGATCAGACCGATGTTTTTCTCCTCGGGAATATCGGTGTTAACATCTTCAATAACTACACGACCATCGGTTCCATCTTTTTCGAAGGGCAAGGACCCATCGGAGAAGACCGATCCTTTTCCAAACATCACAAACTCATTCTTGGATTCAGGTTGTTGTTCTGATTCAGAATATCTTCTAGAAGACACTTGACGTGGATTATTCATAAACATGATTATTTTAACGCAATATTTATTTCCGCTAGGTATTCCCGAAGCGACATTGATGATTTAGCCTTTCTGATTCAACTTTCGAGGGGATCCGATGAAATCGGACCTGAGGACTGTTTGAGCACTGGATAATCCAAACAAGAGGGTTGAGAATAGCTCTGGACATCTTAGTATAAGAAAGAAATAACGTGTGCAGTTCCGCAAGGCCGAAAAAGTTGATGAGAGAATGGCGTTAAAAATCTTCACTAAATCAGAGGGTATGCCTAGGGGAAATAACAGACGTTTTATTCGATAAATTTCCCGAGCTTGGATATTTCCTCGTTATAATATTTCCGGTAAAGAATTTCCCATTCTCGGCTTCCTTCTTTGATAGCTTTTTTTTGGGATTGGATTTTTTCTATAGCTCGTTGGTCAATCAAGTCATACAACTTGAGTTCATCTTCGATGCTCCGCACTATACTCAGTCTGATCTCATTTGATTCATCTAGAAATTCGACTTCTTCATCCTCGAATAGATAATCGAGGACCTGGCGGGCCAAAAAGTTTGTTTTTTCTCGCGAAAACCGTATGCTCACAGAATTAGCTTCCTTTCTTTTGCGAGTTTTGTCTTGATCATCCGAAACATCGTTTGGTACTCGATGTTGTCTTTCCGGATTATTTCCATGTGCTGACTTAGAATTTCCCTTACTTCCTGATCGAGCTTATCTTCATTTTGGAACTCTTCTAGGATCCAATTTTCCAATTCTTCTATAAGTTTATTCTTTTTTTCTGCGATGATTTTTTCTTGTTTCAAAAGATTACGCACGATGACAAAAGCCATGTGCTCAATTTGACTTTTGGTTAATCTCATGTCCCCAATAAAATACACTACCTTTAAATAAAATTCAAGAATAAACCCAGACATGTTCGAATTTCTCGTTGAGGGAATGAGGAATCGGGACCTTATAGAGAGGTGTTTTTCGAGTCAAAAACGAGGAAAGGATGCAGAGAGTTGTTTCCGGCATTCTTTGTGGCAAAAGCGAGGAGTTTCCCATGGGAGTCAAAAATCCTAAAAATGTCCGGCCTTTTTACATGTTCAGAGGTTGCATCTTCATCGGCGGAAAAAGAAATGGACATAGAATCTGGGAAAAAATAGCTGCCTGATCGAACAAGGCTTGCCGTACTGTCATTCACGACGATTTTTGGCAGTTCTGGCAAAAGGTCTTCTATCGGATGGAGAAATTGACTAGCCTGGCCCAACGAGTACATTTTTTCGATTTTTTCCAATGTATAGGATTTGTTTATGTGGTACTCTCCTATCTCTGTCCTTTCAAGCTGATCAAGGTGTGCCCCGCATCCCAGCTTTTGTCCAAGATCCTGTGCAATGGATCGAATATAGGTTCCAGACGAGCATTTAACATTGAAATCCATATAGGGAGGGCAATAGTTTTTCAGCCTGAAATAATGAATGATTACCTTATTTGATTTCAATTTGTATTCTTTTTTACTGCGAACCCGCTTATAAAGGGCCTCGCCTTTATATTTTTTTGCAGAATAGGGGGGAGGGACCTGCTCAATCTCTCCTCGAAATGTTTTCATGTTTTCGAGCAGGAAATTTTCTTCTGGATACATTTTTGATTCTTTCGATACAGGTTTCCCCTCTGAATCATAGGTATCGGTGGCAATTCCCAATCTTATCCGTCCCGAGTAGGTCTTAGCTAAGTACAAATAAAATGGGAACAGCCTGGTAGCCTTGCCCACGGCGACGAGCAATAGACCTGTTGCTAAGGGATCAAGGGTGCCAAAGTGCCCAACTTTTTTTATGCCCAAAATTATTCTGATGCGGATAACAATATCATGAGAAGTCATCCCTTTGGGTTTATTGACAAGAATAAGGCCATCCATGATGCGATTTAGGGGGGACTATTAGGAAATTTCGTTTTTTGTTAGGAGCTCGCGAACCTTTTTTGGGATGTCCTGAATCAGCTCCTCATGTTTTCCTTTGACAGTAAATCCTGCAGCGTGGCGATGTCCCCCTCCTCCAAAATACTCGGCTATTTCAGCCGCATTGGCCGATCCTTTCGACCGAAGACTGACACGAAATGTATCCTCGGCCATCTGTTTAAAAAATAAAACCATCTTCACACCCTTGATGGATCGAGTAAGAGTTGTGATATCTTCTGTTTCGATTTCTTTGAGATTCAATTTGTCGAGGTGTTCCTTGAACATCGTGATCACTGCGACATCTCCTGTTTCGTTCATTTGCAAAGTTGAAAGGACGTAGCCAAGAAGTTTTATTTTTTCCGGAGCATTATTGTTGAACAGATGTTCCGAGACTTTTATCGGACTTGCTCCATGCGAGACGAGCTCGTAACAAGCCTTGAAGGCCTCCGCGTTGGTGTTCGAAAATTGAAAAGATCCTGTATCAGAGACAATTCCGCAATATAGATG
>DAOWCB010000372.1 GCA_030633795.1 Candidatus Aminicenantota bacterium
CCATGAAGCATTATGTAACGCACGTTCACTTCAAGGATTGTAAACCTGTGGACGATGCCTACGAGATGCAGCATTTCGGCGAAGGAGCGATCGACTTTCCCTGGTGTGTGGCGCAATTAGAAGCGATAGGATACAAAGGGGATTATGCGTTGGAGTATGAGCTCCATCATCCTGAGGCAGAAGTGGGACTCAAGAAATTCTACGACGATTATATCGCTCTTTTTGAAACCGAATAAATCCTATTAAAGAAAGTTTGTTCTTGGATTCTAAAACCGTATGATTTTAAAGCCGTGCCAGACCTAAAAATACGGCGTGCAGGGTGACGATCAAAACGATAAATACACTCCTGGCTGTTTGTGGTTTTAATCCAAAAAACTTGTAATGGATCGATTCTTTTCCGCAACTCTGGACACAATCCCCACACAGTGAGCATGTGATCCCTGCTTTCCTTTTTTGAATATCATCAGCTTCGAGCGCATTATAGCGGCAGGCAAAGGTGCAGGCGCCGCAGTCATCACATTTGTTATCGATGTGAATACGAAAAGGGGAGACCTTGCCCAGCCAATCGGCAACCAGGCCGGTGGGACAGTAAACGGTGCAGTGAACCATCGTGCCCTTTTTTCTGGTGAAAAAGACCATGATCCCGACGCCTAACAATCCAAAAAGGACCGCTAGAGTTGTGGCCACCACCCCAGAGATGCCAAGATAGCGAAGACCAATGGCTGCGGATAGGACAAATAACAGAATGCCGATGCGGACACCGTGTCGCCATCTAGGCAAAGTTCCTGGTTTTTTTTGAGAACATGCAAGCAGGTTATCCCAAGCGCCTACGTAACAGAGATGGCTGCACCAAGCCGATCCAATAAATAGAACCGTCCCCACAAAGAGAATAAGCATAAAAAGTCCCTCGCCACGATAGAGGGGACCGGCCAGAATCACAGCAGGTATGGGGAGATGGAGCTCTCCGGTCATTAAAAATTTCTCTAATCCGCTAAGACCGAGGATAAATTGGGAAAAGAACACAAAAGAGAATCCTGTCCAGATCCGTTTTCTTATAGTGGAACTCTTCTTGATATCGAGCATTTTTTCTGTGATCCAGGCTGCGTAAAAAGCCAGGAGCAAAATTTCGACCCATCCTGTTCCTGGCAAGAATCTTTCCGCAAGGAGCATTGTTGGATGAGCCACCTTCCAGTGAACAAAGCTGAGCAATAATACGGTCAGAGCAAATGAAAAGACTATGGGACTGGACTCGTTGTCTGTCTTTATGAACCGGCTTTTGGCCTTTTTTGTTTCAAAGGACAGTGCGGATAGCACTGTGAGCAGTGCCACAACGCTCAAAATGATAGCCAATCTTGACCAAGGTTCACCGGCTTCCTCGCGCATTTGAACGAGGACAACGGTTCTCTCGATCCAAATGACTCCTCCCAGGATTAGGAGAATCTGATAGACTCTTTTAACCCAGAATTTCTTAACGAACAGGATAAATGGCAGGGCCAAACAGAAGATGGCCAGCCAATCGTTATCGACCCGGGAGAAGTGCGCGGCTAATAACAGAGTTGAGAGAGTAGGAGGAAAAAGATACATTTTCGTCTTTCACATTATACAACAATACTATCTGCTCCAAAGAATTCGTTTATTTCTTTACCGTGATCGTCTTCTTGTCGTAACCGCCCTTGTGTGACTTGGCTTCAACAGTCACCTCGATGGACCCTGATCCTGTAGGTTCGAGTACCCACTCCACAGTTTTTGTCGACTGGTCTTGGCCCTCGATCCAGTAACGGATATAAGACCATGTCCCAAGAAGATGCCCCATATTCTTGACAGCTTCTCCACCAGCCAGCTTTGCACCCGAGACATTAATTTTGGCAAGTACTGGATAATCCCTGCGGATCTTGATCGCATTCCGCGTGACATAAGTGGAGAGGCATCCGTCGTTCCGGACAGTGGCCACAACTTTGATCTTTCCGTCGGATGTTTGTTTGGCCACGACATCTTTGATCCGAAGGAGCGGCGACAGGTTGGCCACATAGAGAATCCAGTCATACTGGGATTCGCAGTCAAATTTGGCACGATCGCCTACAGCCGGAGGAATTCCCCGGGAGCCTCCAACCTCAACTTTGCCCAGGATGGGATGATCATAGGGTTTCCATGGAGAGTATATCTTGTCACCCATCTCTTCTTTGGCCCATCGTTCCAGTTCCGGAATTGTGTAATAACCATCTTTGTTATAGTCGATTCCAGACCCAGATATCTCGGGTAAAACACAGTGAAGTCCTGCATGGGAGTAGATGAAATCGCTCATGAAGCCGGCCATAG
>DAOWCB010000106.1 GCA_030633795.1 Candidatus Aminicenantota bacterium
GCAAAATTCGCAAAGGGATTCAAATGCGCCTCCACATCAATCCTGAACTTCTATCTCATGCATGCAGAATAGCCGATCAAAAGGGAGGACCATTCCGATGCTAAGATTGGGACATATTATATCTATCAGGGCAAAATCGCTATGTGCAATATTATGTCTAATGTTTCTGGTGACAGGTATTGCAAACCCACAATCAGAATCAGAGCCGAATGATCAGCGTGAACAAGCGAATATACTGCCATTGAATCAAGCGGTTACAGGGCACGCTTTTCCCGAAGACGACGAAGATTGGTATTCGTTTTCCGTTCCTGAACCCAGTCTGGATATACTCATTATTGAGCTATCGGCTATCTCAGGAGTGGACTTATCCCTGTCCATATTCGATGAAGATGGGAAAGAACTGAAAGAAACAGACTATGACGAGGATGATGAAGGAGAGATCATTGTCAGAATGAAAGTGAAGCCTGGAAAATATTACGTTAAGGTGCTTGCTTATATAGGTTCTAACGAAGATGAGATATACACGTTGACCGCAAGGCCATGGACAAAACCTCCAGCCACTGAAGAAGAAGTAAGACAGGCTTTAACAAAAGCCTTGGATTATCTTGCCCTCGAGCAAGCTCCTGAAGGCCACTGGCTGGGAAATTACGAGGAAAGCCCAGGCATAAGCGGATTAGCTCTGATGGCCTTTTTAGGGGGAGGATGCGTTACCAAAGATTATTCCTCCAACATCACTGCAGCTATTAACTTTCTGAAATCCAAATACAATCCAAGTTCGAGCTTTGAACCTGACTCTGAAGATTTTTTTCTATACGGAGGATTGATTGCCAACGATGATCCCATGTACGAACATTCTATCGCCACATTGGCCTTGATAGAGGCGTGTGTTGAACTGAGTGACAATAGCCTTGAATCAATCATCGAGGATGCACTTAAAATGATCGTGCGAGCACAAAACACTGAACATAAACCAAAAGTGCTCGAAGGACCGATAAATACAGATTCTGACGAATATGGGGGATGGCGTTATAGGCCAAATAGTACGGATAGCGACATCTCGGTCACAGGCTGGCAAATACTCGCTCTAAAAGCCGCTTTAAACGCCGGGTTTTTCATCCCGGACTGGACGCTGCCTGCGGGAGCAAAATATCTTAGGGCGTGTTATGACAAAGATGAACATGCTTTTGCCTATGAGGCGGGAGGCGGCTCGACGGGATGCGCAAGGACAGGCATTGGCGTCCTGGGATTACAACTGTCCGGCTATCCCGATGACTCACTCATTGCTCCAGCCATGCGTTTTATGCAGGATAATCCGCCTGTCTGGAATTTCGAAGACCCAGGAGAAGGCTGGCCTTTTTATTATTGGTACTATGGCACCCGCACCATGTTATTCTCAGGAGGAGATGACTGGCGCATATGGAAAGAGTGGATGTGCCGGTTGCTGGTGGATAATCAGAATGACGATGGCAGTTGGGATGGCGCCCAGGATGAAAATGAAATGGTCATATTTACCACCTCTCTCGGCGCACTTATGCTCGAATTCTGCTGCGGACATGTTCCTGTCTATATGAGGAAAAAAATCCAAAGAAGCGGCTCTGTAGAAGTCATTTTAGAAGAAGGGGAAGAAAGAGAATCCGCCAAAAATGTGGAGCTAATTCTTGATGCCTCCAATTCCATGTGGGGACAAATCCAAGGAGTGGCCAAGATCGCGATCGCAAAAGATGTCTTGGAACAGATCATTAACGGGCTCCCGGATGAAATGAATGTGGGATTGCGCTTGTATGGGCATCGTTATGGGCTCAACGACAGACGCGCCTGCCAGGATACAGAGCTCAAGGTTCCCATAGGTCCAATAGATAAAGCTATGCTGATCGATATCATCCGAAAAATTCAGCCAAAGGGGAAAACCCCGTTGGTCCACTCCGTTCTTCAGGCTGGGGATGACTTCAAAGACATAAAAAACGGGAGCATTATTCTGATCACCGACGGAATCGAAAGCTGTGACGGCAACATCGACTCGATCGCACCCGCATTAAAGGAATCAGGCATCGAATTGAAACTTCACATCGTGGGATTTGACATAAAAGAACCCGATGCACGGGAAGAATTGGAGGCCATCGCCAAATCCACAGAGGGAACCTACTTGGACGCCAAGGATTCTCAGGAGCTGCTTTCTTCCCTCGAACAGACCTTGCAGATCGAATTCGAAATTCTGGACGAAGAAGGTCAGGTGAAAGCCAAAGGCATGGTGGGAGGAGAATCCATAAGATTGATGGAGGGATCCTACACCCTTCGGCTGTTGGTGGAACCCGAGCCTTTCGAGGCAGAGATAACAGTTAGATCAGCACAAAAAACTAAAGTGATTTTCGCAAAAGAAAAGGATAAATGGGTCATAAAAAAATAGAATCTTATTTCACGATGTCATCATTCATGTAGCGATTCCAGACATTTTCAAACCATGTGTCATCTTGAGGAATTGGCCGGATATCGATCCACTGCTTTGAGACGTTGCCACCCGAGTCCAATGAAACTTCCAAAATCTTTTTATTCACAAAGGTATCTTGATCGTTCAGCAGAAACTTCCAATCATCGCCGACTTCTGGACATGGAATTTTTCCATCTGGATTTTCAACAAGATAAGAACCACGGCTCTGCCCTTTCTTATCCAGGTATTCCCCGATTGCCTCCAGATACAGGGCATGAGTCAAACCCAGGTCGAGGTTTTTGAATGCTTCAGGCAGTTTTTCACAAGATGGAATCCTCATATCACTTTGGAGCCTCTTGTAGAGTTGCCACGCCTTAGCAATGGCTTCCGCGATTCTTTTCGGTTCCCGGATGTGAGCACCACAGGCGGTCATTCTCTCTTGAATCTCATTTCTCGACTCTCGAAGAAGGCAATCATTCTTTAGGCTGGGATCGATGACATTTTCAGCAAAAGCCAGTTTATCAGTGATTTGATCTCTGATTAAATCGAGGAATTCTTTATCTTGAGGAGGATCGCCCAGATAACGCCTGGCGATATACAAAGCTGCCCTAAGGCTTCCTACCTGACCTGAATTCAGAGCCGATCCACCCGGCCTGTAAACACCATGCGTTCCGTTTACCTCGCCCACCGGAAACAAATGCCTGACATTACTCTCCCACCAAATATTACCCTTTAGTCCACCGTTGTTGTGTTGGGCACAAACCGCTATCTCGAGGTGTTCCTTTGTTATGTCGATCCCATGGTCTTTGTAAAGATCGATGGCGGGTTGGTTCATTTTTTGGAGTCTTTCGATAGGAGTTCCCAACAAAGCACTGGATTTTTCGATGTAATCTAAAGCTTCCTTTCTCAAATGTTCGAAGGAAAAATCTTCCAGGACTCCTCCCCCATTGGGATTTTGGGTAAAATCCAGATAAACCCGTCTCCCCTTGAGAACCGTCTCCTGGAAGACCAGAATGTCGATCAAAGACGAACCATATTCCGACACCTTTTGAGGATCGAACGGCCACTGATAGCCTTTAAGGAATATGGCTGTGGCCAGTTTTCCCATATCTGGAAAATAATCGTTCAAGAAATCGCGTTCGTCTTGCCCATCCCTATCCGTGGAAATATAACGCGGGATAACCTGCTGATAGGTCCCGGAAAGATTCCACCGAAACTCGATCGATGCCAATCCGAACTGGGACTCGGTCAAATTATTCCCGATGGCTCCGACCGCAAAAGCCAAACCATGGGAGCCGACCTGGCTTTCGGGGTAAACAGACGTTTTGTAGATCCCGGCCGGCCCACCCGTCGCGAACACCACATTCACGGCATTAAAGATAACGAATCCATAGTTTTTTAGATCGATATTATTCCTGTCGATGGCGATGGCGCCGACCACACTTTTTTCTGGTCCCTCCCCTGAAGAAAACAGTCCGACGATCTCGTGCCGATCGAAAACAACGATCCCCTTTTCCTTTACTTCTTTTGAAAGCGCTGTGAACATCAGATGCGAAGTCAGAGGCCCGGCTGAGGTGGCTCTTCCCCGGGAATCGTGGTCTGTTTTATATCCTACATAGCCCCCATACCTATCGTGTGGAAAGGGAACACCTAAGCCGACTAGATTGAAGAATGCCTGGGCTGAGTTCATGGCTTCACACAGAGCGATATCGCCGTGCATACATCCTCCTTTGAAGAGGTCTTTCGCCATTTCCAAAGGAGAGTCGAGAGATTCACCGGATACGGAAAGCTTGTAATAGGTTTGTTTATCCGATCCGGCGTTGTTCGAGGTGCCACCACCCCAATAATCTGTGGCGATCGCGATATCTTTTTGGCCGTATTTGTACAAACTCACTGCTGCATTCAAGGCTGCATCCCCACTGCCAATAATCAGTGTGTTGAGTGAGTACAGGGGGATTTTTTTCCCATTAACCTCGAGCGTGCTTTTTTTCATTGTTAAGTCCTCTCCCGCAGAAGTGTTTTATATCTCTTACCGTAGATTTCCTTATCTTTCATCACACATCCAGCCGTCCCTCCCATCCGCATCATCTCATTGCACCGGGAACAAGAGATACAAACTTTCTTTGGATCCAAAATTCCCGTATTCATTAAATCTTTGGGAGCTTCTGGGTAAGCGAAAGCCATTCTTCCCAGGCCGATGAATGCTGCTTCATTTTTTTGAAGCACAGAGGCTCCTACATGGGGGAAAAATTGTCGCAGCCAGGAATAGCCTGTCCCTACCATCGGAATCTCTGGGAATTCTGTCTGCAAATCTGCTGTGATGGATATGAGTCGAGAAATTCCTTCCAATGGATGTTCAGGAGGTATAGGAGCTCCGGGAAGAGGGCGGTCAAAGGGCCTCCCTAGGTGAGGGAATAAATAGGGGATCCCAGCCGTGATGTTGAAAAGAGAGCAGCCTTCTTCGATCAGTCGAGACACAACTTGTTTCGGTTCTGTCAAATCGATCTTCCCCGATTCTTCCTTTGAACTGCCAAAACCATAAGGGAAGGAAATCCCGTCATAGGCATTCATCCGCACGGCAACGCCAACCTGGGAAACCTCTTGCCGGATTTTTTTAACGACATCTGTGAGAAAACGAACTCTGTTGTTAAAAAAACCTCCATATTTGCTGTTCTGCCGATCAAATGCAGCCAAAAGCTCGTTGATGACATAACCATGGCAGGCCTTTATATCCACAGCATCAAAACCGGCTTGATATGCCAGACGAGCAGCATCGACAAAATTCTCCTGCAACCGATCCAGTTCTTTATCGCTGAAAATATGTAAGGTCTCTTTCTTTTCATCCAAAAAAGGATTCACTAATACCAACTGCGGCTGGGGCATCCCTCGAGGCATGCTGTAACGGCCTGAATGAGTCAATTGAAGCACACAAAAGATATCGTGATCGGTTCCAAAGGATTGGAATGCTTCTTGGCGGATTTCTTCGACCAGTCTTTTAAATCCATCCACATTCTGCTCATGAAGCCACAACTGGTGGGGATTGGACCGACCCTCAGGAACCACACTTGTCGCTTCGAACCAGAGTAAAGAGCTGCCGCCACTGGCAAAGCGTATGTAGCGTCGAAAGGTCAAATCACTGGGTGATCCATCCGGATTGGCATCATATCCTTCCATTGGCTGGACAGATAGACGATTACCAATTTTTTTCGATCCCAGAGTGATATCTTCGAAAAGAGGGCTCAAA
>DAOWCB010000299.1 GCA_030633795.1 Candidatus Aminicenantota bacterium
CCTGCTGTCTCTGTGCGCCCACGACTTTTCTCAGCCCTACCTCCTTGGCCCTATGGGCAGAACGGGCCGTGGATAGGTTCATGAAGTTGATGCAGGCGATGATCAGGATGACAAACGCGATGATAGAAAAGATCCGGATGTTTGCCATACGGCCCCAGTAATCCAGATAGATCTTATTGTAGGAATAAAGGAAGGGTTCGGAATTGGTGTTGGGATTTGACTGGCGGATGCGGTCGAAGATTTTTTCGTTAAAAGCGGAAATGTCGACATTGTCCCCCATCTCGACATAGGACCGGAAAGAAAGATTGGACCAGGTGCTTATGTAGTTTGGCCTCCACCATTTGGTGGCCAGCTCCAGGGGTGCCCAAATATCGAACCGGATGGTGGAATTATGGGGGATGTCTTCCATGACCCCAACCACCCGGAATTCTTCTGTTTTGTTCAAAGTGAGAACCTTGCCTATAGGATCTTCGTCCTTGAAGATCTTGTCGGCGATCGTCTCGGAAAGAACCATAACATAGGGATCACCGAATGCATCTTCCGGATTGCCCCGGATAAAAGGAAACGTGAACAGTTCGAAAATTTCAGGATCTGCCAATTGGATGCGTTCTTTGAACTGTTTGTCACTGTACTCCAGGAGATGTTCGCTCTGACCGTTATTGAAACGGGCGGCGTTTAGAACTTCCGGGTATTCGGCCTTGAGTGCCGGTGCCAGCGCTGGAACCGACCCGGCCCCCCGGGAGACTTCGCTCCCGTAATGCTGGATCGTGCGGACCAGATACAGGGAGTCCAGCTTGACATGATATTTATCTGTGGACATTTCATCTTTTACCCACAAAATGATCAGGATGCAGCAGGCCATGCCTAAGGCCAATCCGACGATGTTGATAAAGGAGTATCCCTTGTGCCTCTGGATGTTCCGTAAAGCGATCCTAAAGTAGTTTTTAATCATGGCTGTATGTCCTCATAATTTTAGACGTAAACACAAAAAAAAGGTTGCCGCCCCCGTTTTAATTGTCTTATTCAATATAATTCGGTACCTGTCCCCAAATTATTTCCCCCGGAAGAAATCAGGTATCCCAGTACATAATTTCGGGGACTGGATTTCCCTATTTATTGTTTGATTAGCTCGTTCAGCTTCTCGACGGCATTCGTATTATTCGGATCCAGTTCCAATGATTTAGCATAATTCTTGATGGCAAGTTTTTTCTTACCAGAGATCATATAGGCTTCAGCCAGACTGTCGTATCCATTAGCATACTTGGGATAAGCTTTGATATTCAACTTGAAGATCTCGATGGCCTCGTCGATCTTTTTCTTTTCGGTGAGCAGATAATATCCCAAAGTATTCAATTCTTGTGCTAAAAAATTGTAATCTTTTGGATGATCATTTTTGAGAGTTTCATACTGTTCGATGGAAGATTTCATGTCTTTTTTCATCAACGTTTCGAACATCACCTTTGCGATAGACTTTTTGGGTAAATCGTAGGGCTTACCGTAAAGAATCCGAATAATCGCATCGCTCATCTGTCCAAGATTGGCTCCAGGCGTGTTGTTGAGTAACACAATCAAATGTTTTTTGTCGACCAATCTCTCGATCAGTGTGTTGAATCCGTTGATGCCGCCTCCATGTGAAATACTGGTCAGCTTCTCTTTCATATCGGGCAGGCTCTTCTGCCTTATCCCCCATCCATAGCCATAATTCGCTATGTGAGGTGTGAACATAAGCTCTTTCATCTTAGCGGAAAGTAATTTTTCCGTGTACAGGGCATGGTCCCAGAGATAGAGGTCCTCTACGGTGGAATAGAGAGATCCGGCCGCATAAGGCAAAGACATGTCCAGATAAGGGGCGTTTGTGTAACCGCCAAAGGCATTGGAGTATCCTGAAGCCCGATTCGGGATAATTGGACCATATCGGTCATATCCAGAGTTTTCCATACCAAGGGGAAGGAAAATATTTTTGTTCAAAACTTCTTCATAAGTTTTTCCAGTGATTTCCTCTATGATGGCTCCCAGGAGAAAATAGCCCGAGTTGTTATAGAGATATCTGGAACCAGGTTCAAATTGAAAATCTCCGCTGCAGTACTTTTTAACAAATTCTTCAACCGGATAGGGATCGCGGCTTATATCTTCGAAAAAGTTGGGAATGCTTGTGTAACTGGGAATGCCCGAACAATGAGTCAAAAGGTGATGGATGGTGACTTGAGAGCCTGTATCCTTTCTGTAATAGGGCAAATAGTCTGATAATTTTCCTTGGAGATCAATTTTTCCTTGTTCGACAAGCTGGAGAATCAGCATGGATGTAAACTGTTTTGTGATGGAGCCAAGCCTGAATTTTGTGTCTGGCTCGTTAGGGATGTTCCATTCTCTGTTTGCCAGTCCAAACCCTTTTTTGTAGATCACCTTTCCGCCTTCTGCAACCAACACCGACCCGTTAAACTGCCCGTAATCATTGGATAACTTGATCAGAGCATCGATTTTTCCGATCTTATCTTGAGAATAAGCATGGATTTGAACGGATAATAAAAGGAACACCAGGGATAATAATGAAGAGAAAATGATAGAATGCGCGGATTTTTTCATGAAAAACCTCCTTTCTTTATATACGGACACGCTATTTCAAAAGTTCAAGAGGGAGAACAGATCAATCGTCATCCTCGTCCGGTACGAGTGTAACAGCCCAAGCAGGGTAAGGCGCGGAGCTTCCCTTTATGGCATGCCACAGGATGCGGTTCAAGGTGTCTTCTGGGCAGGCGTCTATTCTCCGGAAGTTCAAACTTGCGGAAATACGCGCATTCCGGCGCAGGAGGGAGTCCGCGATATCCTTTGGATCCGGATTCATCTGGTCGAGCGGAATTTGATTGGGCACGGCTTCAAAGGGTGTGAAGTCCGGCGTTGTCGTGAAACAGTCGAACATCGGAGTGGCGGTGGCATCGAATTGATTCATTGGGGGAAGGCCGAGGATCTGTTCTATCGTCCGGAGGAGGCTTGTCGTGTTGTACTGGGTGCTGACCACGGTTTC
>DAOWCB010000385.1 GCA_030633795.1 Candidatus Aminicenantota bacterium
TCCTTCCAAGAAAAACTCATGACCGGATTTGGCAGAATGCACAAGAGAAAACCACTCCGCAATTTGGTGACAGGAACATCCAAACAAGAATGGAAGAAAACAGCCTTGGAAGCAGCCCGGTTAGCTCCCTCAGCGGTCAACAGGCAACCATGGAGGTTTATCCTCGGCGACAACAATATTACTTTTATGATTGATAAAGGCCGGGATACCTATAAGATCTCTAGGCGTCTGGACTGTGGGATTGCCATGCTCCATCTGGAACTGGGAGCCCGGCATGCAGGAATAAACGGAAATTGGACTTTCCCTCCTGATGGAATAGCCTGTTTTACTACGGATTCAGATAAATAGACTTTAAAAAATTTGTGCCACTGCATACACAGCTTTATCGATGTCTTCCAGTGTGTTGTAAAAATGGGGTGAAAAACGGATATTGGAGCCCATGACCGCGCATCCGACATTGTATTTACGGTACAGGCTTTCCAAAACACGTGATGTATCGACACCAGAGATATGGAAAATGACGATGCCCCAACTCCTTTGGTGCTCAATGGGCGTGATAAATTTGGCATTGGGAATTCTTTTCTTCACTCCATCCCGGACGGCATCGGCTAATTTCCGTGCACGTGAGGATATCCGTAGCATACCAAGGGTATTATGAAACCGGATCGCTTCCTGCATGGCACCGAACCGGGCTACGGCCTGTTGTCCGAGGGTTTCAAACTTCTTAGCTCCGCTATTTCGAGCCCTTTCCCATCCGACTCCGACGATACTGGGATATAGAGAATCTGACCGGTCACGCCGAACGTACAGAATCCCCATTTCTCTCGGTCCGCAAAACCACTTGTGAGAGCTGGCCGTGTAAAAATCGCATCCAATTTCATGAAGAAACAACGGATATGTCCCAAAGGTTTGTGCCCCGTCGACCAGGGTTAAAATCCCTTTAGACCGGGCCATTTGGCACAACTCTTTTGCCGGAATCCTGATTCCGGAAACATTCGAGACGTGCGAGAAGCACAATGCTTTTGTTCGCGAGGTAATCGCCTCTTCAAACGGCCTCATCAAGTCTTTAGAATCTGCGGGATACTCCGGAGTCTGGACTCTGACAACGCGATAGCCGTATCGTTCAGCACGAACGTCCCAGGCAATGTTGGCTGTCGGATGATTCTGGTCCCACACGATGACCTCATCCCCTTTTCCCAGTTGAAGACCGTTGATCACGATGTTGTTCCCCTCGCTGGTATTCCTGACGAGGGCGATTTCATCGGAATCGACACTGACATACTTTGCTATCGCGTCACGAATCTCTTCCTTTATGCCAGCAAATTTTGAGCGGTTCGTGGACGACGGATCGCTGTCCACATCTTTTGTCAGTTCGAACAGTTTTTTCTGTACACTCAGCGGCGAAGGGCATAGGTTGGCCGCATTGAGCATGATCAGGCCCTCTCTGATCATAAATTGTCCCTTAACGATCCCCCAGAACCTTTCATTGCCGGAGTCCATCTCCCCTATTCTGCTTACGGCCTCTTGCAGAGATTCGGTTCGGGAGGCCTGTTGTCCGAAGGGTGTATACGGAAGCAACATGCCGGCTGCAGCGCTTCTGACCATTCCTTTGAGGATGGTTCTCCTGCTGACACTTCCTTCAAGATCGGTAAAATGCCGGATGGATTGTCGACTCATCTAATCCCTCCTCATTGAAAATAAAAAAAACAGTCACATTTCTGTTATTTCCATACATAGCTGAACACACGCATGTAATTCCCGCCGAGAATCTTATTGACATCTGTATTTTCGTAACCACGCTTTTTAAGCTTCGTGACAAAATTCAAAACCTCGGCGTAATTGCTGAATCCCTCCACCATGCGCAAGGGCGAGCGTATGTTTGAAGTGATATGTTTGTTGTATGAGCTAGTCACATCTTTATAAGCGGGAGATCCCCAGGGGTCATACTCGTGGTCCGGATAGGTCCCCAAGCTCATATCTGTCCCGACTCCGATATTGTCGGTCGA
>DAOWCB010000007.1 GCA_030633795.1 Candidatus Aminicenantota bacterium
AGCGGAATCTTGGCCGGGGCCTTGAAAAGATACGCGGGCTGGAAGACCGGATACACACGGAAAACGCTTCACTTCCTGATTTTTTTTACCGCTGTCGGACTCCACATTTGGGGAGGAATGCCGGCCGTGAATATCCTGGGATTGGGGATGGGCATCTTTGTGCTCTTTTCGGTTAGGGCAGGGGATGGCAACTTTTTTTTCGAATCCATGGCCCGCGAAAAGGATCATCCTCGTCGAGGTTATTTTATCGTCGTTCCTTATCTGACCACAGCTGCAGGAGGCTTGGTCTCCAACCTTCTTTTTGGAGGGTGCGCCATCATGGGATATGCCCTTTGTGGAGCAGCCGACGCCATCGCCGAACCTGTCGGCGTCCGGTTCGGAAAGCACAAATACAAAGTCCCGAGCTTAAGAAAAGTTACCGTGGCAGAAAGATCGTTAGAGGGAAGCTTTTCAATTCTTGTTGTCTCATTGGCTCTTTCTTTGTTGTTCTTTGTTTATCTTTACCAGTTTCCATTTGCAAAAGCTGTGATTGCTTCGACAGTCTTATCTCTTGTTATAGTTTTTGTCGAAGCCATTTCTTTCCACGGAGCGGACAATCTCACCATCCAAGTGGCGGCTAGCGGGCTAACATATCTTTTTCTGAAGATCTGGTCATAAAGATTTATTTATTCGGGATAGAAGATGTTGCCCTCACGTCTGAACGATTGTGGCGAGGTGTCAGAAACACCTCTTTGGCTGATCAGACCGAAGAGTTTTTCCGAAGATTCTTTGCTTAAGGTTGTTCTGTTCTCTTTGTCGCCCAGATCTGCAAGCCTCCATTCTTTGTATTCCTTGCAATACCCGCTGTCGTAAGCAAGGAGAAAGGCATCCATGCCGCATATGAAGAGGGACGGCAAGATCGCTTGGACAGAATAAGGACAGAGGAGAAGAATCGATGTCGGAAATAATCCCTTGTTGATTTGAGGGAGAAGAAAATCTATGGCGATGTCTTTGGCCGATGTCATTATGTAGACACTGCATCCAGATTCCATGCCTTTTTTGGCGATTCTGTAGATGGCACATCCCTGGCAGACATTTTGCGTTTCTCCATTTTCGAGATACAGGCAGTCGTGGTTCGCCCGGCCCGAGGGACATGACCGGGTGTTGTCTTGTGGATCGTATGGTTTGAGGCAGAATCCCAGGCCAAGCATGGGCCTTGTCTTTTGTTGCCCGATTTGATCTTCAAATGTCTCCTCATTCGGAATAGCCAAAAATTTCTTGTACTGAGGGAAGAGATTTTCCTTCGACTTGATGAAACGGTGATAATCCCTCAACCCCGCTGCCGTTTTTGACGGGTGTTTGAGCATGGCTTTGAGGAAAAAAAGGCGGGCATATTCCTTGAAAAAACTCCGATAGACGAATTTCCAGATGTGTAAATGGAGGAATGATTTCCTGTCGAGCTTTTCGAATAAACGATCTAACATGGTCAGCGATTCATACTTCGAATTAAAAAATTAGAAAATATTATTTTACATGAGAAGGATACGAGTTGCGAGTCGTTATTTGAAGTAGATCTAGCCTCGGCTCAAACCTCATCAATTGACAAGTGTGAAAAATGTAGTAAAATGTAATACAGGAGAAGCAGATGAGAATCGTAATTTCCGTTAGTTTTTCAGAAGAGATGGCTGATGAGCTCGAGAAAATAGCAAGAGCAAAGGGGCGCACGAAAAGCTCCCTTATAAAGGAAGCCTTAAGAGCCTACCTTTGGGAGGAAAAGTTTAAGGAAGTTAAAAGGAAAATCGTACCAAAAGCAAAATCAAAGGGACTCGTTACTGACGATGATGTTTTTAGGGCTGTTTCTTGAGAGCTGTTTTTGACACGAATGTTTTTGTCGCGGCATTTGCATCAGAGGGGCTCTGTTCAAAACTTCTCCACAGAGCAAACCTCAGGAATCTTGAATTGTTCCTCTCTCCGTTTATCCTTCAAGAATTCACAGAGGCATTGGAAAAAAAGATAGGTCTGCCTCACAAAGAAATTGAAGGGGCAAAGGAACTTCTCATGGAGGTTGCAAAATCCATCGATCCAAAAAGTTGCGGGATTGAGGTCTCAGGAGTTTGTAGGGATAAAGATGACAACCAGGTGCTTGCCTGTGCCATTGCGTGCAAGGCCGAGTACATCGTAACCGGAGATAAGGATCTACTGACTTTAAAAATTTATAATAAAATTAAAATCGTTTCTCCCCGCGAGTTCGAATTGTTATTTGACTGAATGATGCATTGACTTTTTTTAGCACTTTTGTAAACTAATGGTAAGAAATATTCTGACATTTAGTTCATGAAATGAAAAAAAGCGATTTCAAATTGACATTATACAGGGCAAAAAGTACGGTTTTCACCTTAAATGAAATCGCCCTCCTTACTCAGGAAACAAACAGGAATACCCTGAAATCTAAAATTCATTACTACGTAAAAAAAGGAGTCATCGAGCAGGTCAGGCGTGGCATATACGTCAAACCCGACTATGATAAATTCGAACTTGCCACAAAGATCTACACACCTTCTTACATAAGCCTGGAGACCGTTCTCCAACAATCAGGAGTGATATTTCAGCTCTACGAGAAAATATTTTCAGTGAGCTATCTCTCCCGAGCAATTAGTGTGGACGGACATGAGCTGGTGTATAAAAAAATTCAATCGGGAATCCTCCTCAATCACTCAGGCATCATCCAAAAGGAAAATTGTGCCATAGCGACAACAGAAAGGGCCATATGCGACTGCCTTTATCTCTACGGAGATTATCATTTTGACAATCTGGACAATGTAAAAAAAGAGAATGCCTTTAATATTGCTTTAATTTATGGGAACAGAGAGCTTATAAGAAGAATAAAGAAAATATTTGGATCATAAAGACATGATAGATATCTCCCGTCACAAATTCGGCCTCGTTCAAATCCTCAAAGATATTTATTCAGACATTTCTATAGCCTCCCTTCTTGGATTCAAAGGGGGGACAGCGGCTTATCTTTTCTACGACCTTCCCCGCTTCTCGGTCGATTTGGAATTTAACCTCCTCGACCCAGAAAAAAAGAATATCCTTCTGGAAACCATCCCCTCTATCCTGGGCAGGATCGGCAGAATCAAACAACAGAGAGAGAAGAGATTCACTCTTTTTTTTCTGCTTTCCTACGGAGAAAAAGAGCAGAACGTCAAAGTGGAGATATCCAAACGCATCTTCCCGGACCACTATAAAGTTATGTCCTACTTGGGGATCCCCATGCTGGTCATGACCCAGGATGATCTGTTTTCCCACAAGCTCATCGCTCTTTTAGATCGGAAATCTCCGGCAAACAGGGACTATTTCGATCTGTGGTTCTTTATGCAGAACCATTGGGATATCAACAAAGAGATCGTCGAATTGAGGACGGGCCTCTCTCTGAAGGAATACTTGAAAAAATGTGCAAGAATAGTGGAAGCTATCAACGAAAAATACATCCTTCAGGGACTCGGAGAGGTGCTGGACACCAAGCTTAAAAACTGGACCAGAGAAAACCTTAAAAAAGAATTGCTCTTTCTGATACGTTTTTACCTGGAGAATGTTTAGGCGACAGCCTTATCAGCTCATTCCTCTGAGAAGGCGGGCAATATACATGACGTATGTGGCGGCCTTTTTGGACTCCCTTTGAAACAGAGGATGGTCACGGTTGACGTATACTACGTTGCCCTCGGAGAAGCACTCAGGGCCGGTCGCTGGTTATGGGGAGAAAATCGGTGTTTATCTCGCCACTGTGTAACCCATGATAAGACTCTTTCAGCACGTTTTTCAAGATTTTCTTCCGATCCGGGCTTTAGAAAAATATAGAGAAATATGATTCAGGGGAGAGGAATACCGAGGTCCTTCTCGAAGAAATTCACATCCATGTCTGTGAAGACGCATAAAAAAACTCAATATATCTCATAAAAATTATAACTTTTCGCTTGACAAACGTTTCCAATGTGCTTATTTTATTTATGGTGAACAAAATGGTGAACAAACTTAGGAAGAAACTGACAGAAAAACAGGAAAAGATTCTGGAGGCTCTCGAAGATTTTATTCTCGAGCATGGATATTCGCCCACAATCCGCCAACTGGGAAAGCTGGTGAAGATCGCCAGCCCGTCGGCCGTGTACAAGCACACCCTGAGCCTGGAGAAAAAGGGTTACCTGAAGAGAGAAGGAGGAGAGGTGCAGCTCGCAGGCTCTCCGTCTCTGACAGAAGCTCTGACCAAGGTGCCGCTTGTGGGATTGGTTCCGGCCGGTGATCCGAGGGAAGTGTTCGATGTCTCCGGAGGGGCGGTGGATGTTCCCGACTGGATGGTCGGCCGCCGCAAGGGCAACATCTTTTGTGTCTCGGTCGACGGGAAGAGCATGGTGGATGCCTACATCGACGACGGAGACCGGGTGCTGGTGGAACGGACCAACACGGCCAGTTCGGGCGAGATGGTGGTGGCCCTCCTGGATGACGGTTCAGTAACGCTCAAACGGCTGAGAGTGAATAACGGCGACATCTCCCTCGTTCCTGAGAACCCGGAGTTTCATCCGATTCAGGTCAAAGAACTCAAGGTCTTAGGCCGGGTGATCGGGGTGCTCCGGAAGTACTGACCAACCTAAACAACTTAAAAGGTGAGAGAAAATGAGACGTAGGTGTATTGTCCACATCGATATCGATGCTTTTTTTGCGGCGGTCGAGGTGCTCCTCAACCCTTCACTCGAGGGAAAACCCGTGATCGTGGGCGGGCTTCCCCATGAGAGGGGCGTGACGTCCACGGCCTCTTATGAGGCGCGAAAGTACGGCGTCCACTCGGGCATGCCCCTGCGGAAGGCTTACCAGCTCTGCCCTCAGGGGATATTTGTCAGGGGGAACTACCAGATCTACAGTGCCTTTTCCAAGAGGTTGTTCCGGGTTCTCCACCAGTACACCCCGGATGTGGAGGAAGCCTCCCTGGACGAGGCCTATCTCGACTTGACCCGGTGCCGCCCTCTGTATCCTTCGTTTTCCCGCACCATCTGGGAGATCAAGAACCGGGCGGAAAAGGAGCTGGGAATCGCTGTTTCGGTCGGGGTAGGACCGAACAAGCTCATGGCCAAGCTGGCCACCAACAAGGCCAAGCCAGGAGGCCTGTTCGAGGTCAAGGAAGGCCAGGACGGGGAATTCCTGAAGAGCCTGGACATATCGTCACTGCCCGGGATAGGACCAAAAACCCAGGTTGTCCTCCGGATGCTCAACATCCACAAGATCGGCGACCTGTGGGGACTCCCGAGGGCCACCCTGCACTCGCTTTTCGGCCTGAACGGCGACAATCTCTATCTCCAGTCGCGGGGAATGGACAGCCGTCCCCTTGCTCGGGCCGCCATCCCCAAATCCGTGTCCCGGGAGACAACTTTTTTGGAAGACATCTGGGACAAACGCCTCCTTCTGGCCCACCTGGCCTATCTCTGCGACCGGTTGACACTTCCTTTGCGCAAAGACCGTCTTTATGCCCATATCATCGAGGTCAAGGTCCGGTACTCGGACTTTAAAACCGAGGCAAAAAGACGCCTCCTGATTTCCCCCCTCCAGGAGATGGGCCGGGTCTTCCCGATCGCCAAAGAGCTCTTCCTCGGGCTTTTTGCCGGCTCCCGTCTCTCCCTGCGGCTGGTCGGGGTAAAGGCCTCTGATCTTGTCCGGGCCAGGCCCCTTTCGCTTTTCGAACCCTATTCAGAGCGGTATGTGCGGTTGGGCCAGGCCGTGGACCAGGTGCGGGAAAAATACGGGTTCGGTTCGCTGCTCACGGTCCGGGAGCAGATGCTGGGAAGCCTGTACAATTTCGAGAGGGACCGGGGTTTTGTCCTGAAAACCGCCTCCTTAACCAAATAAGATGTTTGTGCCGCTGAGGGTGCATTCGGTTTACAGTAAAGGACGAAGCGGGATCACGCTGCAGGAACTGGGCTCCTGGGTTGCGCAGAAAAAGCTTCCTGCCGCCGCCCTCACCGACATCGCAAACATCTACGGGTGGGCCAAGTGGAAAAGGATGGCCCTGCATTCCGGAATTTCCCCCTTGTTTGGCTGTGAGGTAGAGATCGCAGGGAGACAGTTTCTCTTTTTGGTCAAGACCAGGGAGGGATATTGGAACCTGATGGAAACCCTCAATCACAAGGAGATAAAGGAAACAGAGGGGCTGGTTGTCATCCTACTTCCCCAGCCCAAGGAGGACGACCCTCTGGAGAAGGCCGGGCCTCTTGAGGGGTTTCTCGGTAGAGAAGACCTATACATCGGGGCCGATTTTTTTAATCTCCCAAAAGCCTGCGAGTGGGCCAAGAGGCATGATCTTCCGCTGGTGTGGGCCAACCCCCTGAAGTTCGTCAAAAATCCCGAAAAACTCATCCTCCTCCATGCCATCCAGAAAAAGATCCCCTTCCCACCGGAAAGGGACAAATGGGTAGACAGGGTGCGCCTTTTCGGTCCGGAGCAGGAGTCTTTTGCCCTCAAGAAGTTCGGTCAAGAGGTGAAGCCCCTTTTCGGAAGGACATTCAAGGTGGCAGAAAAGTGTGCGTTTTCTTTTACAGATATCATCCCATCACTTCCCGACGATCTTTTTTCCACTCCTTTGAGAGAGGTGGTGATGGAGAAACTGAGGCAGTCGGAAAACCTGAGTTGGAAGGAACGGCAGCGGGTTCAGATGGAGCTCGGCATTGTCGAACAGTCAGGTTTTGCTCCTTACTTTCTCGTGGTCTACGATGTGGTGCAGTTTGCCCAGCGCAACGGGATCCTCCACAATCTCAAGGGCTCGGGGGCTTCGTCGTTTCTGGCCTATTTGCTGGGAATTTCCCACATCAGTCCGATCACCTTTGACCTTTATTTTGCGCGGTTCCTGAACAGCGGACGGCCGGGCCCCCCGGACTTTGATCTGGACTTTGACTCCCGCCGCAGGGACGAGGTATTGACCTATGTCCTGGAAAAGTACGGCAAGGGCCGCACCGGAGCGGCCTTTGTGTGCAGCGTCAAAAATTTCCGGGCCCGCTCGGCCCTGTACGAAACGGCTCGGGCCTTCGGCCTTCCTCCTGAAGAGTCCCGGTCCTTGAGCAAAAAGGCGCCCTATTTTGCCGAGCCTGATTTTCTGAAAAAAGAAAGGCCTCTTCCCGAATACAGAGAGATATGGCAGGCGGCTTCGCAGTTGACCTCGGTCTACAGCGAGAATTCCCTCCATGTGGGCGGCGTCATCCTCACGCCGGCACCCGTGGAGCGGTATCTGTTGCTCGAGAAGTCGGCCAAAGGGTACACGATGGCCCAGTATGACCGGGATGCGGTGGAGGATCTCAAGCTCATCAAACTGGACCTCCTTTCGGTCAGAGGGCTGGCCGCCATCTCCGAGACCAAAAAAAGGTTCAACATAAAAAACATCCCTCCCAAAGATGCCAGGACCTACAGCGTCCTCCAAAAGGCTCAGACCATCGGGTGTTTCCAGGTGGAAAGCCCGGCCATGATGAACCTCTTGCGGCGAATGAGGCCGGAAAATGTCTATGAGCTGACACAGGCACTGGCCCTTATCCGGCCCGGTCCGACAGAAAGCGGAATGAAGGAGACCCTCCTACGCCAACGGGAAGGCAGGTCGGTGAGGCATGATTCTTTCCTGGCGAAGATCCTGCCCGAGACAGGTGGACTTTTCTTGTATGAAGAGCAGGTGATGCAGGTTGCCGAGCGGGTGGCCGGGATGCCGCCTGAGGAGGGTGACCTTTTGCGGAGGAGCTTGAAGAAACGAAAGGAAGACGGGGCGCTCAAGAAGAAGTTTTTCCAGGAGTCAGGCGAGAGGGGCTATACGAAAAGCGAGATCGAAAAACTCTGGAAGGTCATGGAGGCCTTTTCCTCCTACTCTTTCAACAAGGCCCACAGCGCCTCGTATGCCCACATGGCCTACCAGGCCGTTTACCTGAAGGTACACCATCCGGTTGTTTATCTCACGTCTGTGCTCAATGCCGGGGGCGGTTACTACCACCTGGTCGAATACGTGGAGGAAGCCAAAAGAAAGGGGATCCGGATTCTGGGGCCGGATGTGAACCGGAGTCTTTACCGGTTCGAGGTGGAGGGAGAGGGCATCCGTGTGGGCTTGCTGTCCATCAAAGGCCTGGCTATGAAGACCGCTGAAAAGATCATCGAGGAGCGGGAGTACGAGCCCTATCTTTCGATAGAGAATTTTCTCGCCCGGGTGTCGCTGACGAGGACAGAGCTTTTTGCCCTGATCAAGGCCGGTGTTTTTGATTCTCTCGAACCCAAAAGGACCAAGCAAATCCTGGGGTATTTCCAGGGGATCGAGGATGTGGAGGATATCTCTGACCTAGGCCGGAAGCAAAAACAGCGGATGGTGGTCGAGTCGCTCGGTTTTTTCCCAGAGGGAGATTCCCTCTCCCTCGTTGTCGGCAAACGGTCTCCTCTCCGGATAAAGGATTTGAAGGACTATGCGGGACAGGTGGTGGAGCTTCTGGTACGTGTTGTGGATGCCCGGAGGAAAAGGGTCAGCAGCGGGGAGAAGTATTTTTATCTTTTCGAGGATGAGACTGGCCTTTTGGAAGGGGTGGGAGAGAGAAGGTGTGTGACGATGGGCATACCGCCTGCCTGCTACCTGAGAGGAGAGGTGCGGAACGACGGCAACGGCCGCCCCAAAATCTTCGACTGCTCCTTCGCCACCAAACCTTAAAAAATAGAAAAAAGTAGAAAAAAGGGGACGGTTCTATTTTTTTACGTCCCCTTTTTTCTTCGTTTGGCTAAAATTTAGTTGGAAATGTCTTAGAAAATCTATAAAATTTCTAGTGGAGGGATAACATGAGTCAAATACGAAATTATCAAGGACGGATTTTTTCAGGGTTGTTGATCATCGCTGCCGGTGTCATTTTCCTGCTTGCCAACATGGACAAGCTGGATTTCGGGGATTTCATTTCTACTTACTGGCCGATGATCTTGATCTTGATAGGTTTATCTCATTTGTTGACCAGCGGTTTTCGAAACGCAGGGGTAGCTTTATTCCTGATTGCGATCGGGGCATTTTTCCAGTTGAACAATTGGGGTGTTTTAGGTGGAAGAGTTTGGGCTTATTTCTGGCCTTTGCTGATCATTGCAGCTGGACTGTGGATCATTTTTAAACCAAGACCCAAGGGTTTCGGCGAAAACGCACCGGAGATCCAAGATGACGATCTCGGAGCCTTTGTCATTTTTTCCGGTCTGAAGCGGCGTTTCGAATCGGATAAATTCCGGGGAGGAAAAGCGACCGCTATTCTGGGGGGGTTAGAGCTGGACCTCACCAAGACAAAATTGAAAGATAACCAGGCCACCGTCGAATTGACAGCCATTCTGGGGGGGATCGACCTTTTTGTCCCGCGTGAGTGGAAAGTTGTCGTTGACAGCAGTGCTATTTTAGGGGGAGTGGATGATAAACACAGTCCTGTCCCATCCAGCACAATCCAAATGACTCTGTATGTGAAAGCAACGGCAATTCTGGGCGGGATCGATATCAAAAATTAGCGGGCACAAGAAAAGAAGCGATTTTATCCAAAGGAGAAAGGAATGGACGTCAGTCAAGCAATTAAGGAAAGAAGAGCGTATCGGTCTCTCATTTCAGTGAGAATTCCTGATGATTTGATCGAAGATTTGGCCAGAAGCGCCCAGTTGGCTCCATCTTGTTTCAACAACCAGCCCTGGCGATTTGTTTTTGTCCGGAGTCCTGAAATGCTCGAGAGAATGCACGAAGCTCTGTCCTCTGGGAATGTTTGGGCTCATGCGGCCTCGATGATCATCGCCGTTCTCAGCAAAAAAGAAGATGACTGCATCATCAGAGACAGAATTTATTACCAGTTCGATTGTGGTTTGGCGGCAGGATTCCTAATATTGAGAGCGACAGAGTTGGGGCTTGTGGCCCATCCCATCGCGGGTTACAGCCCAAAAAAAACGAAAGAGATCCTTGGCATTCCTGAAGAGTATCAGGTAATAACTCTGATAATCGTGGGAAAACATGCCGAACAAATCAGCCCGGTTCTGTCTGACAACCAAAAGGCCGCAGAAAAAAAGAGGCCAGAGAGGAAAAAGATTTCGGAGTTTGTCTCTTTTGACCGAATTGAAGGCTAGTTTTCTTCGAAAAGATCCATCTGTCCCGATTTTATTTTTTTGATGATTTCTTTAAGGGCTGGATACTGCTTGAGCAGATCAAAAGGAATGTCGAGTTTTTCTTGTGTGATCATGTTTTTGATCTGGAATGCATTGGCCAGTGCTTGTCCGCGGTAATGGTTATTCGTGATGACAACCACCTTTTTGCTCTTTTTCCCTAAGTTTTTGATTTTTTCGATCCAGTCTTCCAACTCATCATGGGAATAAAGGTAGTTGTACCGTTCGTCCCGCCCTGCTTTTTCGTTGAACCAGCTCTTGTAATTTCGTCCGTGAAGCCTGACATAGGAAAGCTCAGGATTGGTGCAGACGGCACTGGGTTTGATGGAGTTTCCAAAAAGGGGCTGATCGATGTTGCAGAAACTCACATTGTGTTCGGTTAAAAGTTCATATAATTCTGTGTTGTTCCAACTTCCATGCCGAATTTCCAAAGCCAGAGGAAAATCCTCGAATAGATTGAAAAGGTTGGTTAAATAGTCAACATGGAGAGTGTTCCGGGCAAATGACCAGGGAAATTGGATGAGAATAGCAGCAAGCCGGTTATGGGCTTTTAAGGGCTCGATACCTGCCTTAAATTCGTTCACATCCTTTTGTGAAAATCCTTTTCTTTGGTGTGTGAAAATCTGATGAAGTTTGACAGTGAACAAAAAATCAGGATAACCGTCCACTCGCTTTATCCAGGACCAGGCCATCCGGTTGGCGGGTGGCCTGTAATAGGTGCTGTTTATTTCGACAATGTTGATGTATTTTGCCAGAAAGATAAGGGCATGAAAGTCGGGCCCCTTTTTTGTGGGATAGACAATCCCTTCCCAATCCTTGTAACTCCATCCCGCCGTTCCTATATAAAAATTGGGGTCGAGTCTCAACATTTGACATTTTTCAAGTTAGATCAATCCAAGATAAAAATCAAATCTTTTTTGAGATTAGAAAAAGTGAAAGGAACAAAATGTCAAATGTTGAGACTCGACCCCAAAATAACAAAAAAAATTTGCTCCTTGTGGGTTTTTTGATTATGATGTTTAAGAAATCTGAGAGTCAGTTCATGAGAAAATATTGGATTTTTCTTGTTGCCATTCTTTTCCTATTCCCAGGATGCCAAAAAGAAGACAAAGATCTCTTCACCATCGGCTTGTTTCAAGTAGACGACGCTCCCACCTTGAATTCTGTCCGGAAAGGTTTCCTTAGCGCACTAGAAGAGGCGGAGTTGCTGGATGGAGTGAATATTCGGATGGTGATTCGCAACGGGATGGGGAGCATTCCCGAAGTCCAGCGCATCGCTCAGGAATTTGTGTCGTCGCATGTGAATTTGATCGTTCCCCTTTCCACTCCCTGTCTACAGGCAGCCCTCCACGCTTCTTCGGAGATTCCGATCGTGTTCTCTTCCGTTGCCAATCCCTTCCTGGCTGGGGCCGGGAGGTCTGTAGATGATCATCTACCCAATGTCACCGGCATTTCTTCCAGAGGACCCATTAAAGAAAGCCTGGCTTTTATCAAGAAGATCCTTCCCGAAACGAAAAGAGTCGGAACCCTCTGGACTCCCTCGGAGTTGAATTCAAAATACTATCTGGACTTGGCCAGAGAGGGAGCGAAGGAAATGGGGTTTGAGATTATTGCCGTCGCTGTCAACAACAAAAGCGAGGTTCTGTTGGCTGCCCAAGTATTGATGAATAAAAAAATCGATGTCATCTATCAGATTTCCGATAACACCATCAATGCAGCATTCGAAGCAGTCAGTCGTATGGCCGATGAGAATGCGGTTCCCCTGTTCGGAGGAGCTCTGTTTTCCACGAACCTCGGAGCCTGTGCAGCCATGGGATGGGATTTTTTTGAGATGGGCCATAGAGCTGGGCAGGTCGCCATCCGTGTTAAAAACGGGGAAAGTCCGGCTGGCATAACTATCCAGTACATGAATGAAGTTAAGCTCCACCTCAACTTGAACGCTGCCGCGAAACAAGGCGTCGAATTTTCCGGAGACATTCTGACCCAAGCCGATGAAATACTTAGGATCGAAGGAAAATCCCGCAAGGATTCCGCAACTTCATGAAATCTTTTTTAAAAAAAGTTGTTCTGGTCATCCTGTTGATCATTCTGGGATTCTTGTTATTTTTTCCCGGTTATTTCTTCTTTTCCAAGCCTAAATACAAAGGAAACGTTTCTGTTCAAGGACTGAAAGAGGAAGTGAAAATCCTAACCGATACTTGGGGAGTTCCCCATATTTATGCCGACACGGAAAAAGACCTTTTCTTTGCATGCGGTTACATCCATGCGAATGAACGCATGTGGCAGATGGACATCACCAGGAGAACAGGTTACGGGAGGCTTTCTGAATTGTTCGGAGAAGCTCTTTTAGAAAGAGACATATACGTAAGAGTGATGGGCCTTAAAGAAGCCGCATTGAAGGACTATGAGCAGCTTCCCCCAGAAGTTAAGGATATGTTAGCCGCCTACAGTCAAGGCATCAATGCCTGGCTCAATTCCCGGAAATGGAAGTGGCCCCCCGAATTTTCTGTATTGCGCTATCAGCCAGAGCCATGGAATCCGATTGATTCCCTGATTATCAAACAGGTCATGGCCATGCTTTTATGCGCGGATTTCCCGAGCGAAGTGGTTCGTTCGAATCTGATTTATAGAATGGGCCAGGAGAGGGCCCTTCAGGTTCTTGAAGAAGGAGTAAAACCGCCTTCATTTGAAACAGAAAAGATATCCCTATCCAGACTTTTGGAATTGGCCTATCCCCAACAGAGCAACAATTGGATTCTCTCTGGCGATCGGACGATCTCTGGGAAACCCCTTTTGGCGAACGATCCTCATCTCGAAATCAACCTGCCGCCTGTATGGTACGAAATGCATCTTCACTGCCCATCCCTTAACGTCATTGGCGTTACCATTCCCGGTCTTCCTTGGGTGATCATCGGGCATAACGAAGATATAGCTTGGGGATTGTCGAATTCCACGGTTGATTCGCAGGATCTGTACGTCGAAAAATTTAACGAAACACAGGACATGTACTGGGAAAAGGATGGATGGGTACCATTGATGAGGAAGGAAGAGGTCATCCGGATCAAAGGAAGAAAGGAGCCGGAAAAGCTGGAGGTTATGTGGACGACTCGTGGCCCCGTAATTTCTCCCCATATTGTCGAGAGCCAAAATCCCATATCTCTCAAATGGACCATTCATCAAGGGGATAGAGTTTTCAAAGCCGGTTATCTCCTCAATAAAGCGCAAAACTGGGATGATTTTACGGCAGCATTGAGCCTGTTCGATTCTCCGTCACAGATTTTTGGATACGCCGACAAGAACAATAACATAGGCTATTATTTGGGCGGCAAGATTCCGCTTCGTACCGAAGAAGCAGCACTTTTTCCTTTTCCCAGTTGGAGGGAAGGAGGGGAATGGCAGGGATATCTTGAGGAGGATCAAAAACCCAATCTGTACAATCCTGAGACAGGATTGATCGTCATGGCAAACCAAAATATTCTGCCAGAAGATTATCCGTTTTACGTGAGTTATGACTGGGATGCGCCGTTTAGAGCGAATAGAGTAAAGGAACTTCTTCTGCAAACAGAAAAGCACTCTGTCTCCTCTCTCCAGTCTCTCCAAGGAGATATCTATTCCCAAAAAGGAGAACTCTTTTATCCGTTCATCCGGCAAATAGCCGGAGCCCAAGGAAAGCTGAAGCAAGCTCTCGACATCCTCCAAAATTGGGATTTGCAGATGGATTCCGGGAATGCTCCAGCTTTATACGCCACATTCATGAACTTTTTCCCAGAAGAAATTTTTCAAGATGAACTCTTGGAAGATTTTCGAAGCTTCGACTTTTTTTTTAGGAGGAAGATGGCCGGAGCCCTCCGAATCCTCTCTGAACCGGACTCTTTTTGGTTCGATAATAAGGAGACTCCCGAGATTGAAAAGAGGGAGAATGTGATTAAAAACGCCCTTCTCAGGGCTTATAACCGACTGGACTGGTTGTACGGTTCTCCCGAAAATTGGGATTGGAGCAAGATGAATGCTATCCGGTACCAACATCCTTTGGGCCGTCTTTTTCTTTTCCGCTTTTTTAATCTGGGCTCTCGCCCTTCCAATGGAAATGCCTTCACTGTCAAAGTGAATTATTTGACTCCACACAAAACAAGTTGGTCTGCAAGCTATCGCCAGATCATCGATTTATCCGATTGGGACAAATCCGTTTGTGTGCTTTCTTCGGGACAGAGCGGACACTTCATGAGCCGTTTTTATGATAATCAAGTCCCCTTATGGATCGGAGGAGAATTCCATCCGATGATTTTTTCCCGAGATGAGGTGGAAAAGAATGCGTCGGCAACGCTTTATCTAAAACCGCCAAATAAAAAATAACCGTAGTTATTCATAAAAAATGCCGATGAAAATATAAGGATACTATCTTAAAAATGTTTTTGTTGTCATTTGCAGCAATATCAGGATAATATTATGATATTGCTGGAATAA
>DAOWCB010000056.1 GCA_030633795.1 Candidatus Aminicenantota bacterium
CAAAAAGAAAAGAAAGTCTATAAAAAAATTAAAGACCTTCCAAGCGAGTACGTGGGATACGATCTCGACAAGACCGAGGCCAAAGTTGTTGCCATATTCAAGAGCGGCGAGATTATCGAACAGCTCGATGAAGGTGAGGAAGGAGAAATATTCCTCGATGTCACGCCCTTTTATGCAGAGGCTGGCGGTCAGGTCGGAGACTCAGGAATTCTGCAAAATCCTCATTTCTCTGGGATTGTCGATACAACATATTTCCCGATTCCAGAAATCAGAGCTCACAAACTCAAAGTTATTTCGGGACAAATCCGAGTCAATGACAGGGTTGAAGCCATGATCGATCTTCTCTTGAGAAAGTCCCTGAGCAAGAATCACACAGCCACTCATCTTCTGCATGCATCTCTACGGGCGATACTCGGTGATCATGTGAAACAGGCTGGATCACTTGTATCACCCGATAGACTGCGGTTTGACTTTACTCATTTTACTCCTGTCAATCCGACGGAATTAAGGCAGATCGAAAAACTTGTGAACGAAAAAATTAGAGAAAATATCCCAGTTCAAACCAATATAACGACCATGGAAAAAGGAATTGAAGAAGGTGCTGTTGCCATTTTCGAGGAAAAATATGGCGAAAATGTTCGGATGGTGGCTGTCGGTGATTTTAGCAAGGAGCTGTGTGGGGGAATCCATGTCCATAGCACTGGGGAGATTGGGCTGTTCAAAATCGTCTCAGAGACAAGTATTGCAGCGGGAATGCGCAGGATCGAAGCTTTATCGGGCGAAGCCGCTCTTTTGCATGTCCAGGAAGAGGAGGGCATTCTTCAGGAAATCCTCCGAATGATGAATTCGCCGAAAAAAGAACTGGTGGAACAGATCAGCAAACTGAGAGTTTCTGTTAAAAATATGGAAAAGGAGAGCAAATCCCTTCGTCAAAAAATGGCCAATATTCGGCACCAAAAAGATTCCCAGCAAATCCAGACGATACGAAATATTTCTGTCCTGACACAAGAGGTGGATGGGTTGTCCATCAATGAATTGAGGGAATTGGCTGATTCTCTCAAACAAAAACTGGGTTCTGGGATTGTTGTTCTCGGCACATCGGAAGGAAAAAAGGCTTTTATCGTCATTGCGGTGACAAAAGACCTGACTGATCGAATCAAAGCCAATGATATGATCAAAAAAGTGGCTCCTCTGTTGGGCGGTGGTGGGGGAGGGCGACCAGACTTTGCTCAAGCTGGCGGGACAAAACCTGACCAAATTGAAGCCGTGTTGAAAAACATCGGTTCGATCATCCAAGATTTTATTCCCCATAAAATCACCCCAAAAGAGGATTGATAAAGATTTTTTTTTCTGCCATCATATAATCTGAATTATCCAGATTAATAAACATGCGCAAAAAAACGAACGTCCTTTCCGGTGCCCTTAACGTGGTTGGCGTGTTTCTGTGGATTTTTTTCCTGTCAGCCAACGGAGAGGCCGATGTCCTATCCAGTTCTAAAAAGCCTTATGATGACATCGTGGTCGATGTTGCACAGAAATTAAGAGTGCCGGTCGAGCTTGTCCATTCGATAATCAAAGCTGAATCCAACTACGATACTTGGGCCATATCGGCTAAAGGAGCCCTGGGATTGATGCAGCTCATGCCAATTACAGCTACACAATATAAAGTGATGAATGTATTTGATCCCCGGCAGAATATCGAAGGAGGAGTAAAATATCTTGTAGACCTGATAAAGCTTTATGACGGAGATACTCGTCGTGTTCTTGCGGCTTACAATGCCGGGCAGGAAGCCATCAAAAAGTATGGAGGCATCCCTCCGTACCGGGAGACGAGAAATTATATCAAAAAAGTGATGGCCGCATATCCCAAGTCGAAGATTTCTACACGAACAAAAATTTATGCCTTTTACGATGAAAACGGAAAATATGTCCTGACCGATAACAAGGCCCTTTGGGAAAAGAATAAAAAGAGATCCAAATAATTCCTTTTCCCTATCAAACATATCCCTTAACAGATATGCTCTTGGGAACAATCTCGAATGTGGCAGGCAGTTTCCCTACTTGTTCCCCATCGATTTCGATCAGAATATCTTCGTTAGGGTCTTCTGGGATAGCCTCGATCTTTTTGCCTTGGATGAAGGAAATTTTGGGATGGGAGAGATGGGTTCCTGCATATATTTTCCACACATTCCTTAGGAATTCCCAAACCTCCATTCCCCTGATCAATACGATATCGAAGAGCCCATCGTCCAAACGGGCGTTTGGGGCAATCTTCATGCCTTTGCCGAAAATTCGTCCGTTGGATATCGCACCGATCAGGTATTCACCTCGAGGAATTTCTTCACCATCCACCTTTAGTTTTATCCGTTTGTTTTTATAATGGAAAAACGTGGCGAGCGTGCTTTTTAAGTAGGAGGCGGCTTTTCTCTTGGCGCGATTCTGGTTCATGCGTTCCAGAACCTCACCCCCAAATCCAAAATCAGCGACGTTCAGAAAATACCTTTCCTCACTAAATCCCGCATGAGTCTGAAAGCTTGCCCTACCGACATCTATGGTAGGTGAGCCTGCTTGGGTAATCACCTGCATTGCTTTTTTTAGATTCTTTGGGATATGCAGGCTTCTGATGAAGTCGCAACCTGTTCCCGAAGGCACGATCCCCATTACCGTATTCGGATTGATGATAGTCTTGCCATCGAAGAAACCGTTTGCGATCTCGTTGATCGTGCCGTCGCCGCCGACGCCAACGATCAGTTCAGATCCATCCCGGATAGCCGCCCTGGAGATTTCAATGGCTTGGGAAGGCTTATCCGTAAACTCGTATTTGAATTCTTTGAGAAATACATTCAGAGCCTCTTTAATTTGAGCCCATCTTCTTCGTGTTCGGCCCTTGTTAGATTCAGGATTTACGATCACTTGTGTCTTCAGATACATCCCCAACTCCTTCAACATGCTTTACGACCTTTTTTTTCCCGAATAAGGAGATTCCTATAATGCCTCCTAAAGCACCCAAGGCTGAAAAAATGATGGCTGACACCACCAATCCAAGGACAGTCCAGACAATAGAACCTTCAAAGCCTCCGTCCTCCAGCCAGGACTCCCAACCCGATGGCATCTCTTCATAATATTGCGAAAACCTATCCATCATCCCCTGCATGAGCTTTTCACTTATAGCACGGAAAGGAATGTTGACAAAAGCCTCAACAACAGCCGCTATGATTCCTGTGAAGATGCCAACAATTGCGCCATCTCCGGCCGTTAAAACTATGGAGGATTCTTTAGTGAGAAAATAAGCGGCTAATATACCGCCTCCGATAATCCAGAGACAACAGAGACAGCTGACAATCGGTATGCCAGAAAGAACGCCGGCTATTACTCCTCCGATCAATGCTGGGACAAACATTCCTGGTCTTTGGTCGTTCATGTCGCCTCCTATCGGTCATTTTTTCTATTCTAGTTATTTTTGTATATCCATTTCAAGACAATTTTGATGTTCTTATCTATTTTACTATTAGGCATACCCGGAGCGCCCTTCTCGGCGGCTGCGGAACTCATCATGTTCACTTCCAATCTCTGCAACTTTATCCTCTGTTTATCCGGATCTCTCACCCTTTAGTGTCACTGTGGGCATACCTAATGGGAATTTGGTCTCTTTTTTTTGCGAAGGAAGTAATCCGTCAAACCCGCAAGAAAAAAGAATGGGAGAATGAAGCCCCAGAGAATCCCCGTGATGAAGCGCACCCAATGTGTGCTTGTCCAAACTCCTAAAATATTTGCAGCGGTATCCGCTATGATCGGGATGGAAATCAGGATGAGTGTTTTTGACTTTGGCATTGTTGGAGTTGAAAATCCTTGCACAACAGGAAAAATCAAGGCCCCTAGAAGAAATCCAGAATAGATGCCTAAACAGCGGGTACATACAGCCGCTGGGTATCCGAAAGCATAAAAACACCGAGAAGGGATTTGATGGCATGTAGGCGAAAACACAGCATACAGGAATCCCGAAAAAGGCGAGGATTGGCTTTTAAGATATGGAGCACAAAAAATGGCGCCAATCCATGTGATGATTCCAATCAAAGTTGTAATGTAAATAAAGGCGATTTTTGTTTTTGTCGTCATTTTATGAGGCCAGAATATAGAAACACTGGGTAAAGAAAAATCAGTGTAGTCTCAGACCGGGGTAATGTCAACTCCTAGGATTCTCGTCCATGAATATGATTTTTTTAACGGGATTTGATTCTATATGCATTGAAATCAGGGACATGCAGAAATTCAGGGGACACGTTACCGATTTTAAAACAAATCGGTACATGTCCCCAATTTCTGGCAATGTGTCCCTTGATTCTAAGCTCGTACATGAATAATTCAGGGTAACCTGGATAATTTATGAATTATCCAGGTTGACAGAGGTTATTGCAAAGTGTAAATTATTTTTTTAGAATCTGGGACAGGTTAGATTATTCAAGGAGGTCGTAATGAGAAATAATAAATTATCTCTAGTTTTAATTTTGGTTTTACTTCTTGTCCCTTCTTCGATGATTTTCTCCCAATCTGAAGCAGAGCAGATTTTAAAACAAAAAGTGCCAAGCTTGATTTCGTTTGTAACATTTGGGAAGGACAAAGAAGAGCTTTCTCAGGGAACAGGATTTATCATCGGAGAAAAAATCATGGCCACGAGTTATGGCCTGATCAGTCAGGCCAAGTCTGCAGAGGGTCATGATTATAAAGGAAAAAAGATAAAAATGGATGGAATCCTCGCTTTTGATAAGAATTTCGGCATTGCCCTCGTACAAATCAACCGAAAAAATCCCATCCTGCCTCTTGGAAACTCTGATGAAATAGAGAGAAGCAACAAAGTCTATGCTTTAGGTGCGAATGAAGCTGGTGAATTTTCGCTCTTTGAGGGAGAAACCTTCGATTTTCATGACTACAAATCCCAAAGGATGATAGAAACAACGATTTCTCTCACGAATACGTTCAACGGAAGTCCGGTTCTTAATTCATCAGGACAGGTTATCGGGATGGTGGTTTTTTTAGATGTTGGCAAAAAAATAATCATTCCGTCGAAAGTCCTAGATTTGCTCCCTAAAACAAACGGGGGCACGAAGTTCAAGAGTTGGCAGCCAGAGGATTATTTTGACACGATTGAAGGGGCCAATTTAGCCGCCAAAATCTTTTATTCGATGAATAATTCGAGCAAGGCTGAAAAATTCTTGAAGAAGATCCTCGAATTCAAGCCTGATGATCTTGAAACCCATAGCCTTTTGGCAGAAATATACACAAAACAGAGAGATTATTCCGAAGCGATTTCCACCTACAAAAAGATCATCGAACTCGATGCCAACAATGACGATGCCCAATATGGCTTGGGGAATGTGTACCTCAAGATGAGGAACTGGAAGGAAGCCATTTCTCCGTTGGAAAAAACGGTTCAGCTCAATCCCGACCACACGGATGTATATTTCCAAATCGGATCGGCTCACCAGGAACTCAAGGAATTTGACTTGGCCGCAGAGTCATACAAAAAATTCGTCGCCACCGGTCCTCAACAGCCTTTTGATGCCTACTATCGCCTTGGTCTGTGCCAAATGGAATTGCAACAATATGCTAATGCCGTAACTTCGTTACAAGAAGCTTTGAAAGGAATGCCGGATGACGTGAATATTACGTACGAACTGGCTCAGTCTTACGAAAAAGCGGGCCAAATGGAGCATGCAGCAGAAACATACTATAAATTGGCAGAATTGAGTCCTAAAGATGCGCGGATTTATTACAACACAGTGATCAACATGTACAATTCGGCCAAGATGCCTGATAAGGCGGCTGAGGCGGCATACAAAATGGTCGCGCTCAATCCAAACGATCCGGATGCACTGTTCAACTTGGGCTTTATGCTCGTGCAGATGAAAAAATTCACGGAGGCCATCGAAGTTCTCGATAAAGTCATCGCATTGACTCCAGGAATGGAGTATGCCCATTTGAATAAAGGTTTTTCCCTTTACAGTTTGAAACAATACCGCAACGCCATCAAAGCATACACAAATACTGTCGAACTTTTCCCGGAAAATGCCGATGCATTGATGTTCTTGGGCATGAGCCACATGCAGCTCAAGAGCTGGGACAAAGCGGTTGAATCCTTGCGAAAATCCATGGAATTACGACCCGAGAGTGGCAATGCCTACTACAATTTAGCCATTTGTTATCTGAATCTGAAAGACAATTACAGCGCAAGGGATATTTACAACAAATTACAGAGTGTAGACCCGGGTCTTGCACAAAAGCTTAAAAAATATATCAAATAAATCTTTCCAGAGGATTTATTCCCTGGTTCCCGCTCAAAGGAGCTATACACATAACTACATTTGAAGGGGATGATGGATAAAAAAAAACTGCTTCAAGATTTGATACACGATTATACACGAACACATAAAAAATCGGAGGCTTTTTTTCAAAGGGCATCTCAGTTCCAAGTCAGAGGGGGAAGCCACAATTTGCGGCTATTCATGCCTTTTCCGTTTTATGATGTTCATAGCCAGGGCTCGACAGTTACCGATGTAGACGGCAACTCCTACGTGGATTTTTGGCAGGGTCATTTTGGCAACATATTGGGACATAATCCAAAGTTTGTGCTCGATACTCTCATCGATTATTACAAACAGGGAAATGGATTGTCCACAGGATTTCCGAGCACACTCCAATCGGAATTGGCAGAGCTCCTTCTTTCCCGAATATCGGCCGAGAAAATCCGTTTTTCTACGAGCGGAACTCTTGCCACGATGTATGCGGTCATGCTTTCCAAAGCCAAAACAAACAGGGATCTGGTGATGAAAGTAGGAGGAGGATGGCACGGTTCTCAACCCTATGCCCTGAAGGGGATATCCCTCTATGAGAGAGGTCTTACAAAAGTGGAATCGGCTGGGCTTCCCTCGGGCATGGATGAAATGATCCTTATAACACGATTTAATGATGAGGAAGATCTCGAGGAAAAGTTTAGAATTTATGGGGAACGAACGGCATGTCTCATCCTTGAACCCTTTATCGGAGCAGGGGGGTTTATTTTCGGGAGCAAAAAATATATTCATAAAGCTAGGCAATTGAGCTATCAATACGATTCATTGCTGATTTTTGATGAGGTTGTTTCAGGATTTCGTTTCCATGCGGGTGCTTTGCAAAACCTGTATGATGTACAGCCTGATCTAACGGTCTTTGGAAAAGCGATCGGAGGAGGGATGCCGCTCAGTGCGGTTGCTGGTAAAGATGAGGTCATGGCTCTTTGCGGTCCTGATGCAATACAAGAAAAAAAGGTCAAAGTCGAAGGGGGAACATTCTCCGCTCATCCTGCATCGATGCTGGCTGGCCTTACTTTCGTTAAATACCTTCAGGATAATGAACAAGACATCTATCCCCGGATAGGGCGTTTTGGGTTACGTGTCCGAAGAGAAATCGAGAACATTTTCACAACCCACGGATTTCATGTGAGATGTACAGGAGATGGCAATTCTGTGGCAAAAAACAGCTCCGTCGTTGGTGTTCATTTTCTCCATGATACGTGTGACCAGATTGAGTCTCCAGAACAAGTTTGGAATCCGGATGTTTGTGACATAGAACTGCGTGAAAAGATCTTTAAACTGGCTATGATCCAGGAAGGCTTCAATGTTTTCCACGGATATGGCTCTATTTCTGGAGCACACTCGGAAGAAGAGATCCAAACCTCATTGGATGCTGTAGAAAGAATCGCTAAAAAGTGGAAAGGAAAAAAATAATCATGGAACAAACAAAAATTATCATTTACGGCTGTGGAGTCATGGGAC
>DAOWCB010000297.1 GCA_030633795.1 Candidatus Aminicenantota bacterium
CCTTGACATGGATGGAAATGTCTTCAAGCCCCAGCTCTTTCGCTGCGTACCGAACACCTTCGGCCAGAATGTTGCCGATCCCTTCTCTGTAGGCAATCATCTGGAGCAGCTCAGCGATCCTGTCCACATCCCCATAATCAAGGGCAAAGTCACTCTTTCCTCTTTTATAAGCCTCGATCGCAAAAGCTGTGACATTCCCGGCTGTTATCGTATCCACACCGAGCCTGTCGCAGATATCATTCAGGTAGGCCACCTCTTTGATATCTGCGACCATGTTCAAGCCGCCGAAAGCACCGATGGTCTCGTATTCCGGACCATCCAGTTTCAAACCTTTATGCCGTCCGCTTTTAACCGTGGTTTCCCTGGTGCAGGAAATGAAACAATAGGTACACGCTTTTGGTTTGACTTCACACTCCTCATTCAGGGCATCCGCATTGATTCTTTCCACGTGGGGCACGGTTCCCTGCTGCCAGTATCTTGACGGAAAGGCCTCCACCTTGGATGTGATATCAACCATCATCGCTGTTCCAAATTTTTTGTAGGTCTGAAAACCAGGAAGCTCTAATCCCGCCTTGAGCTGTTTATTCCAGAAGTCTCTAAGCAAGGCTCTGTCCGCGGCTTCTTTATTCTGATCGCCCATGAAGACAATGGCTTTTATCTTTTTGCTCCCCATGACGGCGCCAATACCCGTCCGCCCTAGGCTCCGGCCGAAGTCGTTATTGACATAGGCGAATTTTACGAGGTTTTCGCCTGCGGGACCTATGGTCAGGATAGCTGCTTTTGCTCCATGATATTTTTCCCTCAAGATTTTTTCTGTCTCAAAGCTGTCTTTGCCAACCAAGAAATCCGCCTCTTTAAAGAGGACCGAATCGTTACTCACCTCTAGGTAGGACCATTTTTCCAGAGCGCCCCGGAGAATTATTGCGTCATATCCTGTTTTTGCGATCAGGAGAAAGGCTTTCCCCCCGGAGTAGGATTCTGAATATACACCCGTGAGCGGAGATTTTGTGCACGCCGCATACCTGTTGGCGCCCCAGATCGGAAATCCATTGGCAGGGCCTGTGGCTAGGATGAGATGATTCGCCGGCGATAAGGGATCAACACCTTCCGGATTTTTTCTCAGCAAGAGATAGGAAGCAAGCCCTTTACCCCCTATGTACTGTTCATAGACCGCATCCTCTACGGCTTCAGCGGAATGAGTTTGCCGAGTACAATCGATATTGAGGACCTTTCCAAAAACTCCCTTCATGTAAAACTCCTTATTTTCCTGTTTCTCTGCTTTTCTTATGAAATATTCTAATCAATCTTTTCTCAGTTTACAATCTTAATTCAAGAGGGTGACAGGCAAATTTGGCGTTTCCATCCCTATTGATCTAGTCTTTAGGCATGTGTTAAGCTGGAGCAACATTCTGCATGTCTATAAGAGGATGATTGTTACAAAAAACCAGGAATTCCAGGAATACAGAATATAATGAAAAGGCTTAAACAGGCAATATATTTAGGAACTTTCTGTAAGGTGCTCATATTAGGGATAACTTTTTTTGTGATAGCTTGCATCCAGTCCTCTCCAGATAAGCCCATAGAGCTTAAATTCGCGACTAGTATGCCAGCCGGACATCCTATAACGACAAACGCCTTCGAAGTCTGGGCAAGAAAAGTGGAAGAAACCACTCATAAAAGGGTTAAAATCACTATTTTCCCGGGCGACACATTGATATCACCGATGGAAGCCTATGATGCAACGAGGAAAGGGGCGTGCGACATATCTATGCTTGTCCAATCTTATAAACCACGACGCTTTTCTTTGACCATGGTCATGAATCAACCATTGGATTTACCGAATGCCGTCGTCTCTAGCAAGATTGCTTGGGAGTTGTTCCAAGAATTTCCGGAGATCCGAGCAGAGTACAAAGATGTGAAGCTGCTCTTCTTCTTTACAACCTCGCCTTACCAGATCCATACAGCAAAAATGCCTATTCACTCGAAGAAGGATCTCGAAGGATTGCTGATACGGGTGGGAGGACCTGTTGATAAGGCCATCGCAGAAGCCCTGGGCGGAGTTCCGGAGTTTTTGCATATGCCTGATACGTATCTCGCTCTTGAAAAAGGTGTACTGGATGCTCATCTTTCCCCCTTTGGACCGATGAAAGGATTGAGAACAGCCGACGTCACCCGCTTCCATCTCGAGAATACCAACCTCCATGTGAACATCTTCGGCATCATCATGAACCTGAAAATATGGAACAAGCTTCCATCCGACATCCGGAGGGCCATAGAACAGGTTAGTGGACTTGCAGGTGCAGAACTCTTTGGAAGCGTCTTTGACGGCACAGACAGAGAGACAAAACAATATATGAAAGACCAGGGTGACATCTTTATACAACTCTCAACACAACAGAAAACCGAATGGGCTAAGTTTCTAAAGTCCATTGCTGCAGATTGGGTCGAGGAACAGGAAGCAAGAGGGCTGCCCGGACAGAAGATTCTCGACACAGCGATTCGACTCAAGAAAAAATATTCTGCCCAAATTGAAAGGAAAAACAGCCTTTTCTTCTAGCATAAATCTTGAAAAATGGTCGAGTTCCCACCAAAAAGGATTCTGATTTACTTTTTTAGAATTCTTCTGGTTCTGCGGCTTTACCTCAAGACTGAGGCTCAGTCTTGTACACTTGTTGAAAGATATTCAGAAATCTTTCGTTCTGCTTTTGTGTTCCGATCGTTACCCGCAGAAATGTCGGTAAACCATACATCGTTAATGGCCTGACGATCACGCCTCTTTCCATAAGCTTTTCCGATAATCTCTCTGCATCGCTCTTGGCGTCTATGGTTATAAAATTTGTGTCAGAAAGAATGTAGAACACCGACATCTTTTCGAAATTATCGTACAGAAACTTCTTTCCGGAATCATTCATCGTTCGGCTCTTTCTGATATGTTCTTGATCATCATAGGCTGCAACGGCGGCGAGCTGGGCTAATCTATTCACTGAGAATGGAGGAGTCACCCTCCTGATAGCATCGATAAAATCCTCCTTCGCCACACAATATCCGACACGAAG
>DAOWCB010000203.1 GCA_030633795.1 Candidatus Aminicenantota bacterium
CTCAGGATGAAACAGGATTCCCCTCCTTCTCCCTGTTTGAATATGTACTCCCCTGGAGCGTACCTGTGTCTTACGATGAATGAGGCAAACTTTCTGATTTCCTCTTCCGGTACCAAGAGTTCTCCCTTTTTCTCTCCTTCTTGATAGCGGAGGAAGGACGATCTCATCAGGTCCTGGAAATTCTTTTCCGCTTCTGTGCGTACGCCTGGCATTATTTCCTTAGGTCCGAAAGATTGAATCATCTCACCGAGTTTATCGCTCACAGGAATCGGGATTTCGATGTTTCGCCGTTTGAACTTGTACCAGATCAACCTCCCCACATCGGTCATGATCGGATACTTGCGGGCAAAGTGTATGATCCAAAATTTCAACACATAAGAAATGCCAAAGTCGTCATAGCTGAGAACATAAGCTTCAGGTGCAGGAGATTCCAAGACTTCCGGCACATCTTTGGCTGCTGCAAGAAGTGCATCCAACACATCGGAGGGAGGGGCACCGTAACTGGCTTTCACTGGTATCTTCAAAGCCGTTTTTTTATCCGGGTGAGAAAAATTTGTGATTTTTCCTGAAGCGACAACATTGTTGGGCAACACGATTATATTGGAATACCGATCGATAATGCGGGTCTCCCTCCAGTTGGTATCGAGTACTATTCCTTCATGATCGCCGACCTGGATCCAATCATTCTTGCTGAAGGATTTTGTGAAATGGAGGGACATTCCTGCCAGGATGTTGCTGAGCACTCCCTGGAAAGCCAAACCCAATACCATCGTCAAGATGGCTGATGTGGCGAGGAAGGGCGTGATATCGATCCCGAGCATACCGTTTAATACAAGAAATAAAATGCTCAGATAAAAAACCGCCAGGATCAGACCGTGAAGAACCTTGGGAAGCGGATATTCTCGGTGCCGATGCGAATGCCAACCGAGGAGGATTCCATCCACCAATCGGATCAGTAAAAAGATGAAAAAAAATACTAGGGCAGCATCAAAATAAGGGTGGAGTTCTTGTGAAGGGAATAGGGCATTCCGGATGGAATTGATCTGCAGAATAAGGGAGACTATTAAAAAAACAAGAGGAAGGTTCAATCTTGACAACAGCATCCCGATAGACCTTCCCTTCGGACCAGAGAATCGCTGGATCAAAGACCGGAAAAGAAAATAAAGCAATCCAGCGATTACGACAAAAGCAAAGATCAGAAAAATTTCGATATACAAAACGATTCTCCTTTAGCCGCTTCTTTCCTTGGCTCCATATGTGTCCAGAAATTCTTCACGGGCCAAGGATACGATGTCATCGATTTGGGAATCTTGATGGTCTGGATTCAGGTGGGAAAGGAAAAGCTTTTTCACTCCAGCCTGTTTTGCCAACTTTGTTCCTTCCAACCAGGTGCTGTGGCCCCATCCGACCCGGTCCGCCTGGTACTCAGCCGGCGTGAAAGTGGCATCGTACACCAACATATCCGATCCGACTGCAAAATCGGCGAGTTTTTGGTCGATTCCATGCAAGGGGTGTTCAGTATCTGTCGCAATGACGATGGTATTGTTCTCGTCCTGTATTTTGTAGGCAATGCTTCCTTGGGGATGGTTGAGAGGACAACATGAAATATGACTTCCCCCGACTGCAAGTCCTCCTTTGGGCATCCGGTGGAATATCTTCTCCGATTGCGTTTGTTTGAACAAAATCGGAAAATATTTCCCACCCATAAAACCGCTGAGATGTTTTTCCGTTTCCTCTGGAAGGATGTCAGAGTAGAAGATCACCCGGACATCCTGGGAATAAAGAGGCCCGAAAAAAGGAAGCCCCATGATGTGATCGATATGAAAGTGGGTCAAGAAAATATGCAGGATTGGCGGCATTTTACCCATGTCGCTCATCAGCCAGTCTCCCAGCTCCTTGATACCAGTACCCGCATCGATAATAAGGATGCTTCCATCGGGTGTCTCCAAAGAAGAACAGGGAGTGTGTCCGCCATATTTGTTTCTGTTTTCCCCTGAAACAGGACAGGTCCCTCTTACACCCCAAAACACCAAATTCGATTTGTTATTCTCACCCATTGTCAATTCCTTTAGTTTGACTTGAGTTATTTACGGGCCGAGACCCTCCACCCCACCTAGTATTAAAGGATGCAAGGCAGTGGCCCATTTTTTATAAATAGCTCAAGTTTATTTTTGTGTTAAGTCATATACACCCGACCAATCACCAGGCGGAGGATTTTGCTTGAGTTGCTCGATGCGGGAAACATACACTTCAGATAATTTATCATCCTTTATCTTCCTAAACAAGTTCAAAGCATCGTCCCATCTTTTGTTCCTATAAAAATCAAGTGCCTGGTGAAAGGTCGCCACATTTTCTTGCATATCTTGGGAGGCATGGCTTTTTTCTTCCAAAATCTGGTACACACGTTCGGGTTTGCTTTTTCCCACAACCCGAATAAGGTCCACTTCTCTGGCCGCTATGGCATCCTTTGCCATCTGGAACGTGGTATCTCCGACCAGGATAGGAACCGAATAGTGTTTGCAGGCTCCTTCGAGCCTAGAGGCCATATTGATGGTATCCCCCATGGCCGTGTAATCAAAGCGGCTGTGGGAACCCATGTTTCCTACGACCGCAGGTCCGGAATTGAGACCGACACGCATATATAATTCATGTCCCGATTTTTGAGCAAATACAGGTCTCAGCTCTTCCAATCTTTTCTGACACTCAAGTGCAGCACGGCAGGCTCTCATTGCATGGTCTGGTTGGTCAAGAGGAGCATTCCAGAAAGCGATAATAGCATCCCCTTCGTATTTATCCAGGGTTCCTGCATAAGAGAGAATGATGTCGGTCATCTCCGATAGAAAATCATTCAGAAGGTTCACCAGCTCCTCGGGAGAGAGGCTCTCCGAAATGGAGGTAAAACCGGCAACATCGGAAAAAAAGGACGTGATGATCCTCTTCTCCCCTCCCAGCCGCAACAGGGAAGGGTCTTCCAACACCCTGTCTATGACATCGGGGCTGAGATAATGCCGGAACACACTCTTGATAAAACGCTTTTGGCGGCCTTCAAAGCTGTAGTTGAGGACCATGGCTGCCGTGAAGCTCACAACAACAGCAAAACTTGGGGCAACAAACTCCAGCCAATAACCCAATCCAAACGCTAAACTGGTCACACTGGCAAGGAGACCGAGACAAAAGATGGCGAAAGGGACGGTCATCCAAATTTTCTTCAGGAGGGAGGACCCGACTGCCGTAATTAACGACAATAATCCGATAAAAAAGAATAGAACAAATGGAGAAGGGATTCGGATATAGTCCTTAGACAAAATGTTATCGAGGGCGGTGGCTAAAATTTCAACGCCTGGATAAACAGGGCTGAAAGGAGTCGGGCGCAAATCTAAAATGCCTGGGGCACTTCCTCCGATGAAGACGATCTTCCCTTTGAATGTCTCGGGTGGAATCTGCGGGGACATCCCTTCCTGCAACTTGGCATAGGAATTGATAATGGCCGCAACCGAATAACTGGGATATGTCCCGGTGGGACCGTGGTAGCGGAGGATCATCTGGTTTGAGGAATCCAACGGAATATCATTAAACCGCATATTTTCATCGCTAAATCTGGCTAGGGCAAATGGGACTGAGGGAAGATGCAAATCATTCCAAGAAAATAAAAGGGGCATCCGGCGGTATATCCCGTCCTTATCTTGGACAAACGTAGAATTCCCAACTCCTTGAGCCGAGCTCAGGAAACCCTCTACCGGAAGAGACACAGATTTCATCGAATGGCTCGAATGCCGTGGGAAAAGATTCTCTTCCAAGGCGAACTTTTTAAGCAGAATGGAATAGGATTCTTCAACCTCTTTTGTGCCCTTGCTCAGAGATATGGGAAGAAAAACATTCCCCGATTGGGCTATGGCGTCAGCCAGTTTTTGATCATCATCTACTCCATAAACTGAACTCTCGGAAAAAATAAAATCGATGAAAATGGCCTTAGCTCTAGCCTCCATGCAGTAATCAATGATGTAGGAATACATCTCCCGAGGCCATGGCCAGGAGACTC
>DAOWCB010000270.1 GCA_030633795.1 Candidatus Aminicenantota bacterium
CTTGTTTGCTGTTGACATCCTTTTGAGTCGCGATTTATAATTCTTACGATGATTTGAGGTGTAAATGGGAACAAAGATGCTCACTCAGCCAGCGCCACCGAAAAGGAAATTCTTATCCCTAAAAGAAATCCGCAGGGCGACCGTTTATGGAAGCGTGCTGGCCTCTTTTGTGATCGAAGACTTTGGGATAAACCGTTTTAACACTCTGACGATGAAGGAGATACAGGATCGCTTTAACAAGTTCAGGAAGCTTGTTTCTTTTTAATCTTTCCTCTAGAATCTTAAGGATTAGAGGAACACCATGCCATCAGGGAGGAAAAAATGGCTGAGATAAAAATGCCCATGGAACCGTTTCGGATAAAGGTTGTCGAGCCCACTCACAAGACTTCAAGAGAAGAAAGAGAAGAGATTCTTCGCAAAGCCGGATTGAATGTGTTCAATATCCCCGCGGAAAAAGTGACCATAGATCTTCTCACAGACAGCGGGACCTCAGCCATGAGCGATAATCAATGGGCCGGAATGATGCTGGGGGACGAGTCTTATGCCGGATCGAAGAACTTTTTTCATCTGGAAAACTCCATTAAGGGAATTTTCGGATTTTCTCATGTCATACCGACTCACCAGGGAAGGGCGGCGGAGAGGATTCTGTTTGAAGCCCTGGTCAAAGAGGGATATTATGTTCCCAATAACATTCATTTTGACACAACACGAGCCAACGTTGAAGTGAGAGGAGCTCATGCAGTGAACCTCGCTGTGGACGAAGTCTATGATCCCCTTTCTGACCATCCTTTTAAAGGCAACATAGACACCGAAAAGCTCGAAAAGTTTATCCAGGAAAACGGAAAGGAGAAGATTTCTCTGGTCATGATGACCATTACCAACAACAGTGGGGGAGGCCAGCCCGTTTCTCTTGAGAATATCAAGAAAGTGAGTGGAATTTGCCGGAATTACGGCATTCCCTTTTATTTTGATGCCTGTCGGTTTGCGGAGAATTCCTATTTTATAAAAAAAAGGGAAAAGGGATTTGCTGAGAAATCCATTCTCGATATTGCCAGGGAAACGTTTTCCTTTGCAGATGGAGCCACCATGAGCGCCAAAAAGGACGCCCTTGTGAACATCGGCGGTTTTGTGACTCTGAATGATGATGAGCTGGCCGGAAAGTTGAAAAAACTCCTCATTATCAGTGAGGGTTTTCCGACCTACGGTGGATTAGCGGGTAGAGACCTGGAAGCCATCTCAAGAGGGCTGGAGGAGATTCTGGAAGAGGATTTTCTGGAGCATCGGATTGCCCAGGTCCATTATCTGGGGAAGCTCTTGGATGATGCCGGAGTTCCTATCTATAAACCTGTGGGCGGCCATGCTGTGTACATCCTGGCGGATAAATTCCTCCTTCATATCTCTCGCGACCAATATCCGGGTTGGGCCCTCACCGTGGCTCTTTTCCGCGAGTCTGGGGTCAGAACCGTGGAGATCGGAGGAGTGATGTTTGCCAAGAAGGATGAGAAAGGAGAGGGGGAAATTTTTCCGGAATTGGAGTTGGTTCGCTTGGCCATCCCTCGAAGAGTGTACACGGCATCCCATATTCACTATGTGGCGGACGCACTCAAGAAACTCTTCAAGAACCGAGAGAAGATCAAGGGATTAAAAATTGTTTCTCAGGCCCTGCCTTTGAGACATTTTACAGTGAGAATGGAAGAAATCTGAGGAATTGTAGGAAACAAAAAAGTGATCCCTCAATGGCAGGAACAACAATTTTAACATTTGACATTTAATATTTACCTTAATAATCTAGTCTAGATTTTCATTTTTAGTGAAAAGGAGGAGGTATGAAGAAAAAAATTTTAATCAATCTCGGAATTCTATTGTGTATGGCGATCTTAATACCGGATTCAAATTATGCCGCAGATCAGTCCAAATTGCAGCCCATAAAGACGAATAAGGATAAGTTGCTCATATTGGCCGTTCAGGGACAGATAGCACCAACCGAGCCTGCATCGTCCTATGCTACAACATGGGATGGCAAGCCCAAGATGGCGATCGGAATAGGTGGGATCAATTATAACCTGAAGATCGGAGAGAAGGTTTTTGGATGGGCCTCAGCAGACAGAGCAACTATGGGAGTAGCAACAGTGGGGGCTGGTTCAGACAGGGCCAAATCTTCTTGGCTAAATTTCACATCCATTGGAAACGAAGTGAAAGTTCTGAGCGGCATGGCCAAGGGAAAGAAAGGTTTAATTGTGGGGAAGTTTGGAAGCTTCGTTCTGGTTCATTTCGATGATGACGTGTTGGAGAAGCTTGCTATTGGAAACACCCTTCATGTTAAGGCCAGTGGCATCGGCCTCAAGATAGACGGTTTTGATGATGTTTTCGCTCTTGGTATAGCACCTGAGGTTCTGGAAAAACTGGTCATGAAGACTTCAGATGGCAAACTGGAGGCACCTGTTGTTAAAGAGATCCCGGCAGATATTATTGCACGAGGCCCTGGCGGGAGCTTTTCTGGCCACTGGTATATTCAGACCACTTATCCTCCGGATATCAAGAAATACGGTCTGGACGAGTTGCGGTATGGGGATCTCGTACTCCTCAAAGATATCCAAACCGACTACGGAAAAGGATACTATCAAGGCGGAGCGACTCTGGGTGTTGTCTGCAGCGGGCCCAGCGACATATCCGGTCTGGGAATAGGCGTGACACAGATTCTCTCCACTCGCTTCGGTAAGATTACAGCGCGGATTGACCCCACGGCAAACATTAGCAAGTATCTTGGCATAAAAATGAAGAGATCCGCTCCCCCCTCAAAACCATCCGCTTTTAAAACCAATAAAGACAAACTCATCACCACGGCTGTTCAAGCAGTTGTGCATCCAGCAGGAAGCAGCGGATATAGGCCAACTTTTGACGGAAGAACAAGCGTACGCCTCGGTACTGCCTCAATCAACTACTCGGTTTCACTAGGAGATTCGAGTTACGGCTGGGCCAACGCGGATCATGTCGAGCCGGATGTCACCATACAGGGACGAGATAAAGAGAGGCCCAGCGAATGCGCTATCGCTATCCTCGCCTGTATCGGGAACGAGGCTAAAGTGCTCTCCGGCGAGGCCAAAGGAGCCAAAGGAATCTACATCGGAAGACATGCGGGTTCAGATGACCTTGCCTGGTTCCCGGAGGATATCAAAGAAAAACTCACTTTGAACGATGAAATTCAGGTTAAAGCAAAAGGTGTGGGACTCAAGATTGAAGGCTTCGAGGATGTCCGGGTGAACA
>DAOWCB010000193.1 GCA_030633795.1 Candidatus Aminicenantota bacterium
CCTCACCTCTGTGGGCAGGAAGGCAATGCATGAATAATGCATTCTGTTTGGCTTTCGCCATTAATTCCGTGTTGACCTGATAAGGAGGAAAGATGTCCGCTCTTTTCGCCCTATCGCTTTCCTGGCCCATCGAGGTCCATACATCTGTGTAGACAGCATCCGCGTCTTGAACGGCTTCAATAGGGTCGGACGTTATAATAACTTTGAACTCCGTTTCTTGTCCATCTTGTACAGCCTTTTTGACGATATCCGAATCGGGTTCATATCCTGCAGGTGTGGCAACGGAAATTTCTGCTCCGGTTTTCGCTGCCGCAAACAGAAGGCTGTGGCAAACATTGCTTCCATCGCCAACATAGGCCAGTTTCATATGAGCCAAATCCCCGATCTTTTCCTTGAGCGTAAAAAAATCGGCCATAGCCTGACAGGGATGAAGAAGGTCTGTCAGGGCATTGATAACGGGAATCGCGCTGGCCTGGGCTAAGTCCACCGCGATTTGATGGGCATATGTCCGGATCATGACTGCATCCACCCACATTTCCAGGGTTTTCCCCACATCATACGGGGTTTCACGCGTTCCAATCTGAATGTCGTAAGGAGCAAGGTAAATGGCCTTTCCTCCAAGTTGCAACATCCCGAATTCAAATGTCATCCGGGTGCGAAGAGATGGCTTTTCGAATATCATGGCTAGAATTTTGTTTTTAAGTCTATCCTTGAAACGACGTGGCTTTTCTTTGATTTCACGTGTTATGTCCATAATTTGACTGAACTGGTAAGGAGTTAAATCGTGAATGGATAAGAAGTCATGGAACATCTATTCCTCCAGTTGAGCAGAGACAATCGTTGTTCCTGAACGGTTGATAAGGGATGCCTTCAGATGATTTGCCGATGTTATGATAACCTTTTCACCTCCGTTCTGGATGTATTCGATCGCGGCCTCGATTTTTGGACCCATCGAGCCAGATGGGAATTGTCCGCATGCCAGGTATTCCTGGGCTTTGTCCACGGGCAACACCGAAATGGGTTCCTTATCGGGCTTATCGTAGTTCCGGTAAACGCGAGAAACATTGGTCAAAATGATAAACAATTCCGCTTTTGCCTCTCTAGCGATCATACTGGCGGCGTAATCTTTGTCTATCACAGCCTCTACCCCTTGGAATAGGCCGTTTCCGTTTATGATCACCGGAATGCCACCCCCTCCTGCAGCGATGACTATTTTTCCTGCGTGCACCAAATCACGGATCACATATTTTGGCACGACGTCTATAGGTTTGGGAGAGGGAACGACTTTCCGGTATCCCCGGCCAGCATCTTCGATCATTTTCCAATTCTTTTGTTTTTTGAGCATGGAAGCCCTGTCTTTCGAGTAAAAAGGACCGATAGGTTTGGAGGGATTGTCGAAGGCCGGGTCATCTCGGTCGACCACAACTTGTGTGATCAGAGTAGCCACTTCTTTGTCCACAGAATTTTTTCGGAGTTCGTTTATCAGCGCTTTCTCAAGCATAAATCCCATGCTGCCTTCGGTCATCGCATCACACAATTCGAGGGAAAAAGGAGGAATTTTTGTGATGCTTTCTTCCATCTGGATGAGCAAGTTTCCGACCTGAGGACCATTGCCATGGACAATGATAAGATCGTAGCCTTTTTTGACGATGTGGATCATCAATTGGGCTGCCCTTTGGGCATTTTTCATCTGTTCGGACTGCAGACCCCTTTGGTTATTGGGCAGGATAGCGTTTCCCCCAAAGGCGATAAGGGCAATTTTTCTTTTCATCAGTAATCCGTGAGAATCTCCTTGAGATCAGGTGCCCCGATTTCTTCCAGGTCGTAGGTAACCCTGAGAATTTTTTTATTGGATTGGATCAGACGTCCCAGATCGATGGGGGTGGCGCCGATCACCAAATCACATTCCACCTTGTCGATTGTCTGAGAAAGTTCGTTGATCTGGTTCTGTCCGTATCCCATCGCAGGGAGAACCTTGTCCAAATGGGTGAACTTTGCGAAGGTCTTCTGGATGCTCCCGACAGCATAAGCGCGAGGATCCACAATGTTTGATGCTCCATATTTTTTTGCAGCAACAATACCAGCCCCAAAAGCCATTTCTCCATGAGTGAGGGTCGGTCCATCTTCCACTACGAGTACTGTTTTGCCTTGGATTTGCTCTCCTTCGGAGACTGTGATCGGTGATGTGGCTCGGACGATGGTCGCTTCTGGGTTAAATGCTTGGATATTTTCCATGATTTTGTCGACATTTTCTTGTTTGGCTGTATCCATTTTGTTGATGATGAGAACATCAGCTCTGCGAAAATTGGTTTCCCCAGGATAATAAGAAAGTTCGTGGCCGGGTCTGTGAGGATCGACAACGACAATATCAAGATCGGCCTTGTAGAAAGGAATATCGTTATTCCCTCCATCCCAAAGGATGATATCCGCTTCTTTTTCCGCTTCTTTCAAGATGGCTCCATAATCGACACCCGCATAGACGAGAATTCCATTGTCGATATGAGGTTCATATTCCTCCATTTCTTCGATTGTGCACTCATGTGCGATCATGTCCTCATAGGTTGCGAATCGCTGGACTTTCTGTTTGATCAAGTCTCCGTACGGCATAGGGTGACGGATGACAACGACCCGGCGGCCCTTTTCTTTCAAAATGAGTGCGATCTTACGGGTTGTCTGGCTTTTCCCGCATCCGGTTCGGACAGCACAGACAGATATAACAGGAAGCTGGCTTTTGATCATTGTTTCGTCTGGACCGAGGAGATTGAAGCTTGCTCCTGCGGCTTGCACCTCTGAGGCCAAGTGCATAACATATGTATGAGGGACATCGCTATAGGAGAAGTACACCTCTGTAATGTCGGATTCTCGTATCAGATTTATTAGGTCCTCTTCGGGATAGATTGGGATGCCGTCTGGATAGAGCTCACCGGCCAACGCTGCAGGGTATTTTCTGTCTTCTATGTCAGGAATCTGAGTAGCCGTGAACGCTCGGACACAATAGTTTTTTTTGTTCCTGAAAAAAACGTTAAAATTATGAAAATCTCTTCCGGCTGCGCCCATAATTATGATGTTTTTCATTGCGAATACTCCTGTGTCTTATTTTATAAAAATGAACGCTTAGTATAATACACCCCTTATATTTATTCAACAAGCATTAGCTCGCCCGTAAGCATCCTCATTTCCGTCTCTACCACTCTAGCCACTGTTCCCATGATTGCCCGGATCTCTTATCCTTTAGCAAAGTCGTGCTCAATACAGCCTCGCCGGCAATATGGGGATGCCCCATATTGCTTCCCTCGAAGAACGGTTCGTAATGTCTAATCTTCAATGGTCGCTTCAACCATCCCTAAAAGCCCAATTTATCACGGAAATAGGGATACTTCCTAGCTCGCCTCTTCCAGATAGCGTCCTCTTGAGCTTGCCTGATTGCTTTTGGCCTGTCACAGCTTAGGAAATGCTTTCCTTTTGGGGAGATGGGGTAGACAAGGAAAGGGAGTTGATTTAGAATACGAATTCAGAAGGAGTCGCGGATGATCGGAGTCATGTCTGATTCTCATGATAATTGCATTGCTATCCGACAAGCCGTGCGTTTTTTTAAAGACATGAAGTGTGAACTTGTCATTCATGCGGGAGATTTTGTCGCCCCGTTTGCGGCACGGGAATTAGAGCATCTCCAGTGTCCAGTGAAGGCCGTTTTCGGCAACTGCGATGGAGAAAAAAAAGGATTGGAGAAAGCCATCCACCCTTTTGGGGAGATAAAGAAAGCCCCTCATGTTTTTTCCCATGCTGACAGAATGATCCTGATAACGCATATTCATGTTTCCGTTGACAAACATGCCGCATTAGGAAAATACCAAGTCATCGTTTTTGGACACACACACAAACCCGAAATCAGAGAGGCTCACAATACTCTGTTGATCAATCCTGGAGAGACAGGGGGGTGGCTTACCGGAAAGGGAACGGTTGTCATATTGGATCCTGCAACATCGGAAGCCGAAATCTTTATGTTGTAAATAATCCAGCTATTGAGCCTGGATTATTCACGAGCCAAGATTGTTGCAGCGGCAAGGCAGTGGTCCATGAGTTGTATTTATATACTACGATTGGGCTGCAACGAAGCCGGTGCAGTGAGATTGGTTTGCCCGGAGGGTAAAAGATGTTGATACATATAAATTTGCTTATCTAGCTTATTGTGAAAAAGGTGTATCAA
>DAOWCB010000345.1 GCA_030633795.1 Candidatus Aminicenantota bacterium
AGTTTTGCCCCTATCAGGGATACGATTATAGTGTAGAAAGCCATATCCAGAAGCTTAGAAGCATCGAGACCTTGCCTCTTGGCATGAACATACACGAACCACAACCCAAAGGCGACGCCTAAGGCCATCATGAAGCCATATGTGTGGATGCTTACTGGTCCAATCTTGAGGAGGATGGGGAACATGTTGGACTCCTTTTGAAAAGAAAAATTATAATGAGAAGAACCGCACCGATTGAAATACAGGAATCAGCCACGTTGAAGGAAGGCCAATGCCAGCCTTTTACGCTCACATCTAAAAAATCTATGACATACCCTTTAAAAACCCGGCCCATGAAATTGCCTAAAGCTCCGGCAATTATTAGAGACAAAGATATCTTCAACCATTTTTCATCGGAAGACGCTTTAATAAAATAATACACGACCAGGCACAATGCGGCCAGGGATGCTAGAGTCAAAAACAGAAACACATACCGGTTTCCCGATTGGGAAAAAAATCCGAAGATAGCCCCTCTATTACGGATATGGACGAGTTGGAAAAAACCAGGGATGACCTGTTTGCTCGAATTCAGGATGATATTGTGGGCAATCAAAGCTTTTGTTACTTGATCGGCAATAAAGAGAAAAATGATCAAGAGAAAATAAGGGATACGTTGCTTCATGACTTCATCTGCTCAACAACATCTTCACAGCGTTTGCAGAAGCCGGGATAATCAGAGCTTTGGCCCACATATGTCGAAAAATTCCAACATCGGGCACATTTTTCACCTGGTGCATTCACAACTTCCACCACAAAATCGTCTCCTTCATACGGATCAAGGATGACTTCAGAAACGATGAACAGGAAAGGAAGTTCCATCTCATATTTGCGCAAAAGAAGCTCTTTGTCCGCAGGCATCTTCAACGTGATGCTGGCTTCCAAAGAATTCCCGATTATTTTGTTTTCGCGGGCTGTTTCCAGTTCTTTGAGTACCAAGTCCCGGATAACCACGAGCTCCTCCCACTCTTGGAAAATCTCGGGCTCGAGCCATTTTTCATCCAACGAAGGAAACAAATGGAGGTGAACGGACTCCTTTTTTTCTTTGAAATCGGGCATGGTGGCCCAGGCCTCCTCGGCTGTAAAGGGAAGGAGCGGAGCCATCCACAATAGACTTGTTTTCAGCAAAACAAACAGCGCAGTCTGAGCAGACCTCCGAAGCTGGGACTTTTTCTCCGAACAGTAAAGCCTGTCCTTCAAAACATCCAGATAATAGGAACTCAGCTCAACAGTGAAAAAATTATAGATGGAGTGAAAGACGATGTGATATTCGTAATCTTCATACCCTTTCAGAATCCTCTGGCCGATCCGATGGGTTTTTTCCAAAATCCATTTATCCAAAAGCATCATATCCTTCGGGGAGACACTTTCTGAATCTGGATCGAAATCATGGAGATTCCCCAGAATAAATCTCCAGGTGTTTCGTATTTTACGATAGGCTTCAACGATCCGACTTACTGTTTCCCCTCCGAATCGGGCATCTTCTTTGTAATTGAGCATGGCAACCCAAAGCCGCAAAATTTCTGCCCCGTCTTTGTTTATGACCTCTTCAGGATCAACGAAGTTCCCTAAAGATTTTGACATCCCTCTCCCCTCTTCATCCAGGACAAAACCGTGGGTTATGCATGTTTTGTACGGAGAGGAACCTTTGGCTGCCACACCAATGATCAAGGAGCTGTTAAACCAACCTCTGTATTGGTCATGACCTTCTATGTATATGTCAGATGGCCAGGGAAGATCATCCCGTTTTCCCAATACATTGTGGCTGGTTCCTGATTCAAACCAAACGTCCAGAATGTTGTTCTCCTTGTTAAAGTGGGTGGACCCGCACTGGGAACACTTTGTATTTGGAGGTAAAAGCTCTTCTACTTCTCTGGTAAACCACGAATTTGCGCCTTCGGCAAGAAAAATATCGGCGATCCGGAGGGTGATTTCTTCGTTGGCAAGAATAAATCCGCACTCATGACAGTAGAAGGCAGGAATCGGCACTCCCCATGTCCGCTGGCGGGAAATGCACCAATCAGGCCGAACCTCCATCATGTTGGAAATTCTTTCTTCTCCCCAATGGGGGATCCATTTGATCTCTTTAATCTCATCCAGGGCTTTTGTCCTCAGATCGCTTTCATCCATGGAAATGAACCACTGGGCTGTGGCGCGAAAAATAACAGGATTTTTACATCGCCAGCAGTGAGGATAGGAATGAACGATCTTGTCTTCCTTCAGAAGGGAACCGTCTTTGGCCATATCCTCATTTATGATTTTATTGGCTTCAAAGACATTCATCCCCCCATATTTTTCAACCTTAGGAGTAAAGTTTCCTTCATTATCCACAGGGGTATATATGTCCATTTTGTATTTGATTCCTGTGAGATAGTCCTCGTGCCCATGGCCCGGGGCTGTATGGACACACCCGGTCCCTTGATCCAGGGTAACATAGTCGGCCAGGACAAACACCGATTCCCTGTCGATAAACGGATGCCTGGCTTTGAGTCCCTCCATCTCTTTGCCCAAAAAGGTTACAAGTTCCTTCGTCTTTCCGAGATTCAATTCCTCGGAGAGGACAGGGACCAGTCGCTTGGCTGCGATATAGACCTTCCCTTCTGTCTCGAAGGCAGAATACTCATAATCGGG
>DAOWCB010000015.1 GCA_030633795.1 Candidatus Aminicenantota bacterium
GAACAAAATTCTGAATAGCATGACAGCCAAGGATATACATCAAGTTTCCGTGGTGGAGGAAGGTAAGGTCACGGGTATCGTTTGCCGGAGCGATATCCTCCGCTATATCCAGCTTCGTTCAGAACTCGGCGTTTGAGGAGTGGCAAAGAGAGGGAAGAGATGAAAAGAGCAAAAGACAGGATAGATGAAATCATAACCGAATTAAAAATGACATATCCCCAAAGCCAAACAGCCCTCCATTTTGGGACACCTTTACAGATACTGGTGGCAACCATACTGTCTGCTCAATGCACGGATGAACAGGTCAACAAGGTCACGCCCGCCCTCTTCAGCAAGTACAAAACCGCTGCGGATTTTGCCCAAGCCGATCCGGATACCTTAGAGGAAGAGATCCGGTCCACGGGATTTTTCAAGAACAAGACAAAAAGCATCATTAGTGCAACAAAAAAGATCGTCGATGATTTTGGAGGCAAAGTGCCTGATCGTATGGAGGACCTGATCACACTTCAAGGTGTGGCAAGAAAAACAGCCAATATCGTTTTATCCAGCGGATACAAAAAAGCCGAGGGGATTGCGGTCGATACCCATGTCAAGAGGCTTTCGCAGAGACTGGGTTTGAGCAAGGAGAAGAATCCGGATAAGATCGAACAGGATCTTATGAATCTGGTTCCACGAGAAGAATGGATTGATTTTAACTACATGTTCGTCAATCACGGACGAAACACCTGCCAGGCACGTAAGCCTGATTGTCCCGCATGCGTGTTGCATTCGCTGTGTCCTTCGGCAAAAGATTTTTTCCCCGATCTGCAGTCCTAGAAGATTTTCTGCCGTACACACTTGGAGTCCTGCTCTGCAGGATTGCCTAGAAGAACGACTCGGGAGCTTATATAAACAATATCAGAGAGAATCATTTGATTTATCCTTTATGGTGAATTATAAATAATCATTGAGAGTGTACAGCGGAGTGATAGGGTAAGACCATGATCAAAGAAGCCATGCTTTACCTTTCCCTTGATGAAAAGAGAGTTTCCTGTGTTCTTTGTCATCACAATTGCCAGATTGCTCCAGGAAAACTCGGTATCTGTGGGGTAAGAGAAAACAGAGAAGGAAAACTCTTTACGCGTCTTTACGCGGACATCATTGCTGCCCATGTGGACCCGATCGAAAAAAAACCTCTTTATCATTTCCTTCCGGGAACGACCTCCTTCTCGATTGCCACGGCCGGGTGCAATTTTCGTTGTTCCTTTTGCCAGAACTGGCAGATCTCTCAGGCCTCAAAAGGGAAAGACTTTGTCGGTCATGGACAGGAATATTCCCCTCAGGATGTTGTTCTCAGCGCAAAAAAACATCGGTGCCAAAGCATTTCCTATACCTATACCGAACCCACGATTTATTTTGAATATGCTTATGAAACGGCTAAGTTGGCTAAAAAAGAGGGATTGGCCAACGTTTTTGTGACGAACGGTTACATGCGACCAGAGGCTCTGGAGACCATCAAACCTTATCTTGATGCGTGCAATGTGGACCTCAAGGCGTTCCAAGAAGATTTTTACAAGGATATGTGCGGGGCGCATCTCCAACCTGTGCTGGACTCGATCCGGCTCATGAAAGAGCTGAACATTTGGGTGGAGATAACCACTCTCGTCATACCCGGTCGGAATGATAGCGAGCAGGAGCTCACGCAAATCGCCCGGTTCATCAGAGATGTGGACCCGAATATCCCATGGCATATCAGCCGCTTCCATCCTGATTATAAATACACCGATTCAGATGCAACTTCGGTGAAATCCCTGCGTTTGGCCCGCTCCATCGGGATAAAAGAAGGTTTTTATTTCATCTATATCGGGAATGTTTTTGGAGAGTCGGAGGTAACCGTTTGCCCGAATTGTCAAAAAATGCTTATCCCCAGGCATGGATTTGATATATCTGAGAATAAAATCCAAGAAGGGAAATGTCCTTTTTGCGGGACTCCTATTGCAGGGGTTTTCCGGGAGTAAGGATGGAAAAGTACAAGTTTTTCCATCATACGGCTGACGCCAAATTCCAGGCGTTTGGACAAACCCTTGAGGAGACGTTTGCTCATGCAGCTTTGGCCGTGGCTTCATTGATGTGGGATTGGGAAAAAATTGCCAAAAACATCGAAATATCCGTGGCAGTGGAAGGGAAGGATTTGGAGCAACTCCTCGTCATTTTCTTAGAAGAGATACTGTATCTGTTTGATACTCGGAATTTTCTATTGGGCTCAGCCGATAATGTTTCACTCGAACAAAACGATGGAGATTGGTCACTTCATGCCTTGTTCAGGGGAGATGTGTGCGCAGGCGAATATGAAATTTTCGGGGGTGTGAAGGCCATAACCTATAATGAAATAGTCATCTCCGATCGAGCACCTTTTTTGGTGCAGGTCGTGGCTGATATTTGAGGTGGAATCATGGAACTGAAAAGAATAGATGCGAATACATGGGAGATTCCCAAACATGCAGGCATGAATGTTCCTGCTGTTATATATGCATCCGAAAAGTTATTGGCAGGTGTGAAAGGAGACAAAACGCTTCAACAGGCCAAAAATGTTGCCTGTCTGCGTGGAATCCAGCGAAAAGCCTACGTTATGCCGGATGCCCATCAAGGGTACGGGTTTCCCATCGGAGGGGTGGCTGCTTTTGATTTGGAAGAGGGCATCATTTCTCCGGGTGGGGTGGGGTATGACATCAACTGCGGAGTACGTTTGTTGAAGACGGATTACACAGAGCAAGATATTTTGGAAAAGAGAAAGGTCCTCCTTGCCGAAATTTTCAAGGAAGTGCCTGCTGGAGTGGGCAAAGGAGGGACGACTCGATTGAGCCGCAGGGCATTGGAGGAGGTCTGTGCCAAAGGAGCGGAATGGGCGGTGACTAATGGATACGGGATGAAAGATGACCTGCAAAAGACAGAAGAGAACGGAAAAATGAAAGAAGCTGATCCCAGTTTTCTTTCCCAGCGGGCTTTAGAAAGGGGCTTGCCTCAACTGGGAACTCTCGGAGCGGGAAATCATTTTATAGAGATTCAAAAAGTATCTGAAATCTTTGATTTTGATGTGGCAAAAGTTTTTGGCATTAATTCGGTTGACCAGATAATGGTGATGATTCACTGTGGCAGCCGGGGGCTCGGCCATCAGGTCGCTTCCGATTATATAAGACTCATGGAAAACAAACTTGGGATTCGGGGATTGCCAGACCGTGAGCTCATCAATGCTCCGATTCGTTCAGATCTGGGGAACAGATACTACAAATCCATGAGCGCAGCCGTGAATTTTGCCTTTGCCAACCGTCAGATGATTGCCCATTGGGTAAGACAAGTATTCCAGAAGGTTATGGGAAGTTCGGAAGGAATGGATCAAGTCTACGATGTGTGCCACAATGTGGCTAAATTTGAACAGCATACGATAGAGGGAAGGATCAAAAACGTTTGCATCCACAGGAAAGGAGCCACAAGAAGTTTTGGCCCTGGGAGGAGAGAAATCCCAGAAATTTATCGAGCTGTGGGTCAACCCGTTCTCATTCCCGGCAGCATGGGAACAGCTTCTTACATTCTCGTTGGGACGGATAAAGCCGAGGAACTGAGTTTTGGCTCCACAGCCCATGGAGCAGGCAGATTGATGTCCAGACATGAAGCGAGGCGTAGGTTTAGAGGAGAGAAGATCAAAGAAGAATTAGAGCAAAAAGGAATCGAACTTCGTTCCACGAGTTGGAGAGGTATAGCCGAGGAGGCCCCCCATGCCTATAAAGATGTAGACGAGGTTGTCCGGATATCCCACGAGGCAGGAATCGGACAGCTCGTGGCCAAAGTTGTGCCGGTTGGGGTTATGAAGGGTTGAGCTTCAAGTCACAATCTTATCGACATCCTGCTCAGCATAATCCTCGAAATCCTGCACGGCATCATACTCGGTTTTCAGCATCAAATAATGACTGTGCTCAACCTTGCTGAGGTAATGGAGAAGCCTTTTTTGACCGTTATCCATGCGTTCAGCCAAATTGGCGTAAAAATCCTCTGCGAATTTCTCGGCATCCATGGCTTGAAGGAGGATATCTACCAGGGAGGATGAGGGCGCGACGACGACAGGTTTGAAAAGATCTTGGCTAGGTTCCTCTGGGATTTGGATGGTTTGGTTGGGAAAAAGGGTCGCTTGAAGTTTCATCAGGATTTCTTTGTGTTTGTTTTCCTCGAAAGCCAGCCATCGAAACTTTTCTTTTAACAGGGGGTTGGAAACCCTATCCGAAAGATCTGTGTAGGCCTTGTTCGAATCTATCTCTGCTCGTATGGCGTATCCTATGAGATCTTTTAGTGAAGCGGTTGAAACATCTAGCATATCGTTCTCCTTAAATGGGTGATATCGATTTGAGCTATCCAGATTTTAATCTTTTCTGCAAGTTTGGTAAAGGGTATGAATGATATTGATGCGAAAACATACCTCTGAAGATTTGACCCGCTTTCCCTATTTGCCGGCAATTTTATAGAATCTGCGTTTGCCGATTTTCAGAACGTACTCATTCTTTTTTTTGAAATCCAACATGAACTCGATGCTGTCGATGCGGCTTCCATCGATATATATGCCCCCCTGGCGGACCATTCTTTTGGCTTCCCCGCGAGAGAGAAGGATTTCTTCGAGAACATCGATAATGCTGACTTCCCCAGATTCTGAGATTTTTCCGGGACCCACAATATGAACCGCTAGATCTGACGGGATTTTTTTTTGTTTGAACACCAAATCAAATTCTTTAACGGCCTTTGCAGCTTCAGCTTCACTCCAGAAATCCGCCACGATCATCTTGGCTAGCCTTGATTTTAAGTCCTTGGGATTGAGCTTTTCTTCCTGTATTTCCCTCCGCCAATCGTCGATTTGAGAAAGCAGCACGTCCGTGAGCAGTTCATAATAGCGGAACATCAACGGATCAGATACGGACATAATCTTGCCGTAGATTTCATTCGGTGGCTCCGTGATCCCGACGTAATTGTCCAGAGATTTGCTCATTTTATTAACCCCGTCAAGCCCTTCCAGCAAAGGCATGGTTATGACAATTTGAGGCTCCTGTTGAAACTCTCTCTGGATATCCCTTCCCACCAAGAGGTTGAATTTTTGATCTGTCCCGCCCAGTTCGACATCGGCCTCCAAAGCGACCGAGTCATAAGCCTGCATGATAGGATACAGGAGTTCATGCAGGGATATGGGTTGGCCACTTTTCAGGCGGTTAGAAAAATCGTCCCGTTCCAAAATTCTCGCCACGGTGTACTTTGACGTAAGCTTGATGATATCGAAACTGGCCAATTTTCCTAACCATCGGGAGTTGAAGTCGATGATCGTTTTTTCAGGATCGAGTATCTTGAATATTTGGTTCTTATACGTCTCTGCGTTTTTGTTGATCTGTTCGCGGGTCATCGGAGGGCGGGTGGCCGATTGTCCAGAAGGATCTCCGATCAACCCTGTAAAATCCCCGATTAAAAAGATGACATCGTGACCCAAGTCCTGGAAATGCTTCATCTTGCGGATGAGAACCGTGTGGCCGATGTGGATATCGGGAGCTGTCGGATCGAATCCGGCTTTTATACGCAGCGGCTTGTTTTCCTTTATCGCCCGTTCAAGTTTGGCCTTGAGTTCGTTTTCCTGGATTATTTCCACACAGCCTTTTTTCAGGTAAACAAATTGTTCTTCGACAGATTTCATGACTGTTTCCTTTGTAATGCTTGGCCTTATCTTATGAATGCCCGTCTTCCCTTTACTTCGATGTTCCCCTCGAAGTAGAGCTTGACAGCTTCAGGATATATTTGGTGTTCCTGTTTCAAAATTCTTTCGCTCAGGGAATCTTCGTTGTCATTTTGGAGAACTGGCACCACAGCTTGCAGAATAATGGGCCCCATGTCAACTTCTGCGGTGACAAAATGGACAGTGGCACCGGAATACCGAACTCCCCAATCTATGGCTTTTTGTTGAACGTGCAGTCCTGGAAAAGAGGGGAGAAGGGCCGGATGAATGTTTATGATTCTGTTTTTGAAGGTGTTGCAAAACAGAGCGGTGAGGATTTTCATGTAGCCGGCCAGGCATATCAAATCCACATTTCTTTTTTTTATTTCTTGTATGATGGCTTCATCGTAAGCTTCCCTTGATGGGCATTCTTTGGGATTAATGTAAAGAGTTTCGAGATTGCGCTCCTGAGCGATTTTTAGTCCGGGTGCCTCTTTTTTGTTGCTGAATACGAGGACTATCTCGGCATTGATTCTTCCTGCAACGATGGCATTGTGTATGGCCATAAAATTCGAGCCTCGTCCGGAGAGAAAGATGGCGATCCGTCCTTTTTTCTTGGGACTTTGAAAAACGTCCTCTGACATTTTGTTTTTCCTTATTTTTTATTAGTTCTGTTGACTAAAATCGGATTATAAAACCTATTTTAACCGATAAACCGCTAAAATCAATTACGGCCTCTGAAACCGAGCGAAAATTCGATCCTGATGGCTTTTCGATCCGGATTTCGTTTTTTGCCTGCCAAAAATCAAGGTCAGGGATGTACTCCTCGAAATAATACAGTGTGCCCTTTTCTTCCAACTCGTTCTCACCGGAAAATCCCGAGATTTTTGCCCTCCTTATCAAACCTTCTACAAAAAAGCGAACGCCCACATCTGTTTCATATACAAATCCGAGACCACCTAACAGAATCGAATCGGAGGCAGATGCTCTCCCAAGAGAGGCAGAAGCTCTCCCAAGACGGAAATAATTGTATTTGGTTGCTGATTCCAGTTTTTTTGCTTCTCTATACACATATTTGGCCCATGCCAATCCTCCACCAGCCCTCGCATAAACGTGAAGCCTGCTGTTTAAGGGGATGAAGTAATAACCGGAGAGGACGAGGGGGTAGGCGCTTATCGTGACCGGATGGACGTGGCTAGAGACTCCGGATGGGCGCTGGACTAAGACTTCGGTCTCTTTTTCTTTTAGGTCGCCGTAGATGTAACCTGTTCCAAGGCTGACTCCAATTCGCCGGGAAAAAGAAAGGAAAATCTCTCCTTCAAGGTGGATGCCGGATTGGAGGCTTTTGACATCTTGTCCGAGATACTGCCAATTGTTGTTATTCTCTGCGTCTCTTTTTATCCATTCGGCCCAGTCTTCGAGGCCGCGGTTGATGCTTTTGACATCAAGAAAGGTGTATCCACCCGAAAGTTTGAGACTCAGCTCTACACCCATGGCCGGGATGCCGAATAAAAATACAGGAACAAGAATTCGAACAACATTCTTGACGAAACGCGTTATACTCATAAGATTAAATCGACCCATCGTTGATGGATTTACAAGTTTAGCTGTTCTGGGAAAAACTTTCAAATTTTATTTTGTTCTCGTTCAATTCATTCCCCAGTGTTCCCGATTTCAAGAAATTGGGGACATGTACCGATTTGTTTTGAAATCAGTAACGGATCCCCTGAATTTCAATGAATCAAGAAATAGCATAAAAATGGGATTATCGAGCTTTGAAATGATCAGGGATGGCCTGTTTCCATGTTGTGTAAGACTTCTGAACAGGCAGATCGATGATTTTTTCTTCGTTGTGGCAGATGGTTATATTTTTTCCGCCTGTTGTCCCGATTTCTTCGATAGGCACATTTTGATCTTGAGCTATTTTTATCAGGGCATCTTTGTTTTCTGGTTTTACCGTGACGATAATTCGGGATTGAGATTCACCAAAAAGGAGTGCATCGCTTCTTATCCGATCTTTGAGGTGGAGGGTGCAGCCCGCTCGGTTATCTCCCAAAAAGGCGCATTCAGCAATACAGACCGCCAATCCTCCTTCGGAGATATCATGAGCTGAGTGGAGCAGCCCTTTCTCGATGGCTTCAATGCATACATCGTGGACCTGTTTTTCTTCCTGGAGATCGATCTGTGGGGGCTGGCCTTTTTCCATCTCCCAGATGAATTTGAGGTACTCCGATCCTCCGATTTCATCCTTATTTTTCCCGATCAGAAAAATCACATCTCCTGTATTTTTGAATCCAGGGCTGCATGATTTGTCCACATCATGCACCAGCCCTACGATGCCGAGTACAGGAGTGGGATGGATGGATAAGCCTTCTGTGTCGTTATAAAAGCTGACATTTCCCCCCGTGACTGGGATGCTAAAAGTTCGGCAGGCTGCTGCTATGCCTTCGATCGCTTCCTGGAATTGCCACATGATCTCAGGTTTTTCAGGATTTCCGAAGTTCAAACAATTGGTTACTCCGACGGGATGGGCTCCCACACAGGCTAGGTTTCGGCATGCCTCGGCAACTGCGATTTTTCCTCCAGTTTTCGGGTCGAGATAGGTATAAAGGGAATTGCCGTCCAGAGTCATGGCGAGAGCGAATTTTTTGTTTTTCAGCCGGAGGAGAGATGCGTCGGCACCCGGAAGAAGGGCCGTGTTGATTTGTACCATGTGGTCATACTGCCGGAAGACCCATTGTTTATCTGCGATGGTCGGTGAAGAGAGCAGTTTTTCGAATGTACTATTGTAATCCTCGGGAAGTGGGACCGGATCTAGCTTAGTTTGGGATTCAAGGTAGGCCGGAACCTTACTCTCTCTGTGATAAAGGGGACACATGTCCACGACAGCCTGAACAGGGATATCCACGACGGTTTTGCCCTCAAATGTTACTTTGAGTCTTTGGTCGGATGTGACTTGCCCGACGATCACCGCATCGAGGTCCCATTTGGCATAAATCTCCTGGACCTCTTTGACCGTTTCTTTTTTGGCCACAAGAAGCATGCGCTCTTGCGACTCGGAAAGCATGATCTCATAGGGCGTCATGCCTTCTTCTCTTTGGGGGATAAGATCCAGATTGATTTCGATGCCTGAATTGGAGTTGGATGCCATCTCTGTTGTCGAACACGTCAAACCTGCGGCTCCCATATCTTGGATGCCGATTATCAGGTTTTTGTTCATAACCTCCAGGCAGGCTTCCAGCAAAAGCTTCTCCTTGAATGGATCGCCTACCTGAACATTGGGCCGTTTTTCCTCCAGATCCTCTCCGAACTCAGCGGAAGCCATGGTTGCCCCATGGATACCGTCCCTTCCTGTTTTGGAACCTACATACAGAACGTGATTGCCTTCACCCTCGGCTTTAGCATAAAAAATCTTATCTTTTTCGCAGATCCCGAGGCAAAAGGCATTCACGAGAGGATTAAGTGAGTAACACTCGTTGAAATAAACGTCTCCGCCCACTGTCGGAACACCCATGCAGTTTCCGTAGCCTGCGATCCCGGAGATGACGTCTTCTGTGATGGTCTTGTTTTTGGGAACGGATAGGGGGCCAAAACGAAGGGAATCCATAAGGGCGATCGGTCTGGCGCCCATTGTAAAGATATCTCGCAAGATACCTCCGACGCCTGTGGCTGCTCCTTGGTAAGGTTCGATAAACGACGGGTGATTGTGGGATTCGATCTTGAAAACAGCGGCAAGACCTTCGCCGATATCGATAATGCCCGCATTTTCTCCCGGCCCCTGGATCACGTTTTCTCCCGTAACGGGCAATTTTTGCAGGTGGGCTTTGGAGCTTTTATAGCTGCAATGCTCGGACCACATCAGAGAAAATATACCCAGTTCTGTGATATTGGGTTCCTTTCCTATGAGCTCCACAATCCGTTCATATTCTTTTTCTGTCAGGTTGTGCTCTTCCAGTATTTTTTTATCGATCATGATTCGTGTCTAGCTATTTGTAAAGTGATGAATAATCGATTTAAAGATAATCCGTCCATCGTCACTTCCGAGAAGTGATTCCGAAGCCCTTTCAGGGTGCGGCATCATGCCTAAAACATTTCGTTGTTTGTTGACCAGGCCGGCAATGTTTTCGACCGAGCCATTCACATTGGCTACTTCCGTGATCTGGCCTTCCCGATCCGCATACCGGAATACGATCTGTCCGTTGGCTATTATATCTTCTATAATGTCGGGGGATGCGTAGTAGTTTCCGTCAAAATGGGCGATGGGGATTCTGAGCACTCGATTTTTCTGCCCCTGGTTTGTGAAAGGTGTTTGGTCGTTTTCGATCTTCAAGTGGACATGCTCACAGAGAAACTTCAGATTCTTGTTCCGGAGCATGGCTCCGGGAAGCAGTCCCAGTTCCAAAAGCATTTGGAAACCGTTGCAAATGCCCAGCACGAGCCCTCCCTCGTGGGCGAATTCCTGGAGTTCTTTCATGAGAGGGGAGAATTTGGCTATCGCGCCCGATCTCAGGTAATCTCCATAGGAAAAGCCCCCAGGTAAAATGACACAATCGGCGTTATTCAAGTCATGGTCTTTATGCCAGAGATAAAAAGTATTTTGGCCGCAAACGTCCTTGAGGACATGAAAAGTGTCATGGTCGCAATTGGAACCTGGGAAAACGACGACACCGAACCTCAACTTACTCAATAATCTCCCAGGTAAATTTCTCGATTATGGGATTTGCCAAAACCTTATCGGCGAGTTCAGGGATAACCTGTTTTATCTTTTCATCGGAAAGATCTTCGATTTCGATCTCGAATACTTTGCCTTGCCTGACATTCTTCACGAAATTGTAATCCATCGTCAGGAGGGCATTCCTGACAGTCTGACCTTGTGGATCCAAAACACTGTCTTTGTAGGAGACAAGAACTCTAATTCTCATCGGCAAAAACCTTGTCAAAAATATAATCAATTTTTTCCAAATATGGATCGAGTGTGAAACAATCAGCGATTTCTTCCTCAGAAAGGATGTTGGATATTTCTGGATCCTGGAGAATAAGGTCTTTGAAATCCAGGTTTGCGTTCCAAGCTTCGAGGCTGTTCTTTTGGACGAGCTGATAGGCCTGTTCTCTTGACATATCTTTTTTGGTGAGGGCCAACAAGACACGTTGCGAAAAAATAAGCCCCTTTGTTAGATGTATATTTTTTTCCATTCTGTCAGGACGGACATTCCAATTTTTGACAAGGGAGGCCGTCTCAGAGAGAAGGTAGTCTGTGATGATGAAAGAATCGGGGAAAATCACGCGTTCGGCAGACGAATGGGAGATATCTCTTTCGTGCCACAGAGGAATATTTTCCAACGCCACATGGAGGTTTGATCTGGTCACCCGTGCTAGGCCGGAAACCCTTTCTGACCGGACAGGATTTTTTTTGTGTGGCATGGAAGAGGATCCTTTTTGTCCTTTTGTAAAGGATTCTTCCACCTCGCTGACTTCGGTCTTCTGAAGGTGGCGGATCTCGACAGCGATTTTATCGAGGGTGGAGCAGATAAGAGCCAGCACAAACAGGGCTTCCGCATGCCTGTCGCGTTGGAGAATTTGAGTGGATACCTTTGCGGGTTTTAAGCCTAGTTTACCCAAAGCTATGGTTTCTACACGGGGATCTAGGTGAATGTATGTGCCGACAGAACCCTGGATTCTACCTACGCTCATGGTATCGATGGCGTTTTGGATTCGTTCGATATGGCGTTTGATTTCCTCGTACCACACGAGGATCTTCACACCAAACGTGATAGGTTCGGCATGAACCCCATGGGTGCGTCCCATGATCGGTGTTTTTTTGTATTTCAAAGCCTGTTCTTTGAGGATTCCTTTCAGTGTCTCCAGTTCTTCGGACGTTTTTTCCAAGGATTCCTTGAGAAGAAGAGATAAAGCCGTGTCGACTACATCGTAGGATGTCAGCCCAAGATGGACATACCGGGAATCATCTCCCACATATTCTGCAACAGAATGGAGAAAAGCCAGAACGTCGTGTTTAACGACTAAC
>DAOWCB010000098.1 GCA_030633795.1 Candidatus Aminicenantota bacterium
AGCGCTCGATTGCGGATTCGAAACCTTGTTTATCCAACCCGAACCTTTCACATCAGAGGAACACCGGACACCGGATTTTAATCACAAAAATCCTTTCGACTGGAGTTAGAATGAATAAACTTATACTCAGGAATATGGGGGGATCCTACTCTGGCGACCAGGGAAAAAGGCCGGATAATCGTCGAAAATACGGTTTCCGCCATCATAAAACAGGTAAAAGAGCTTATTGCCCTGAAGCTCGAATAGGCGTGACATCGTTTATTTTGCTGGACAAAAGCTGCCTGATTTTGATATGAAAGTGCGATGATGAAAATCTTGATCGCCTGCAAGGAATTCCCCCATTCGAAAGTTATCGGCGGTCCGATCATCATCTACAACCGGATGAAATATCTTGCGAAAAATCACTTGGTCTCTCTCACGGCCTTCAGCAAACCGGGAGACGAAAGACACATCCCCTCTGTCCAACCATTCTGCCATGATCTAAGGCTCGTTCCCTTGCCCCCCAAACGCTCTCTTGTAAAAGCAACGGCGGACTTTTTTTTATCCCCTGTCCCCCACTATTTTCTCCGGGTTCATGATTCCGAAGAAATGGCGCACACCATCGCAGAAATGGTAAAAAAAGACAATTATGATTTTGTCATCGCCGAATATTCGGTCATGGGTCAATTTCTCCACAAAAATCCAGATCTACCCCCCACAAGAAGAATCATGTCCGTCCACGAATGTTATTATCTGGCCCGTCTCAAAAGCTTCCGGCATCAAAACCTCGGTCTCGATAAACTGAAAGAGGCGGTCAACCTCAAAGGTTTGAAAAAATATGAATTCGACATGTACCGCAATGCCGATAAAGTCCTTGCCTTGACCCCACAAGGAAAAGACAAACTTTTGGCGATCTGCCCGGATCTTGACATCGCCATCGTTCCCCATGGCGTGGATGTGGAAACCTTTGCTTTTTCCCCTCAAACTGAAGAAGAGAACAGCTTAGTATTTCTTGGCAACTACCTCCATTATCCGAATGTGGATGCCGTCCTGTATTTCCATGCAGAAATATGGCCACGCTTGAAAAAGGCCCTGCCGGATCTGAAATTCTATGTGGTGGGCCAGTCTCCGCCTCCAGAAATCACCCGTCTTTCTGCAGATAAATCTATTGTTGTGACTGGAACTGTGGACGATGTCGCTCCCTACTTGCGGAGAGGCAAAGTTTTCATCTGTCCCGTGAGGCTCGGAGGCGGATTTCGTGGAAAAATACTGGAAGCCATGGCGTTGGGCCGTCCTGTGGTATCCACCCCGTTGGGATCAGAAGGCATACCTGCTTCCAATGGCGAAAACATCATCCTTGCCGATAGGCCCGACGATTTTGTCAAAGGAATCGCGGATTTGATCGGGGACACAGATCTCTACAAAAGGATACAGAACAATGCACGAAAGCTAATGGAGGATCGTTATGCCTGGGATAAAGGCGTAGCCCGACTGGAGGCAGTATTGGAAGACATGATGTCAAAACCTCCTTTAACCTGAACTATTCATAAAAAATGCCGATGCTTTATTATTTACTTCAGCAAAATCAGGAAGTTATCCTGACATTGCTGAAAAAACTTTTCAAGAAGAATCTTTTTATATTCATCGGCATTTTTTACCCTTCAGGCGAACCTATCTTACTGCATCTGCTTCGTTGTGATCCATTTGCGGTGGACAACCACAGCTGCATGGGTCACGCCTCGCATCTGCAGCAACCTAGGCTCGTGAATTATCCAGGTTAGATCAAATAAAAGGGAGAAAAAAATGAAAGTCACCATGGTTATCCCCAGCTACTGGGGACGGAAAAAAGAGGAAGAGCGCAAAGAAACGGATACCATCTATGACCATCCCACACCTTTGGATGAAGAAGGAACCCTCAGCCGCCTCCTCGATAGCCTTTCCATCATTAAAAATAAAGATTTCCAACTCGTGATACTCGGAGTGGCTACGGCACCGGATATCCGGGAAGATGTGGAGAACAAAATTGCTTCCATCATCGAGGACCGCTCAAAGGATGTGGAAATCCATCTCTTTTCTTACTCCAAACTTTCCAAAATTCACCAATTTTTGTCCCAGAAAAAAAGGGAAGAGATGACTTCCCTTCTCCAGCTCGATGGCTATTCCAATGTCCGCAACCTCTGCACCTTTGTTCCGCACTTGTTGGGCTCTGAGATAGCTGTCTTGATCGATGATGACGAAATATTCGAGGATCCGGATTTCATGGATAAAGCCCTTGAGTTCATCGGTCAAGAAAAGCACGGAGACAGAATCCTGTCAGTGGCTGGTTATTATATCAATCCTGATGATGACTTCCTCCTCAATAAGGAAATCCTGCCATGGATGACCTATTGGAACAAAATCGACTGCATGAACAGGGCATTCAAACAGATAATCGCTGAGGAACCGAGGCTTAAAGTTACACCATTTGCCTTCGGAGGAAATCTGGTTTTACACAAGGACCTCTTCACCCGTATCCCCTTCGATCCCTCAATCCCTAGGGGAGAGGACATCGATTTTCTGATCAATGCCCGGATGTTCGGGTTTAAGACCTACCTGGATAATCAGCTCTCCATCAAACACTTGGCTCCGCCAAAAACTTCGCCCAAATGGGAACAGGTAAGGGAAGATATATTCCGGTTTGTTTTCGAAAAAAAGAAACTGAATGGTCAGGAGGGATATCCAGGTTTGCATCCTCTCCACGCTGCAGAACTAGATCCGTACCCAGGAGAATTCCTTAAGGATGACCTCGAAGAAAAAATATACCGATCCAACCAAATGCTTGCCTTGGATTATATGTTTGCCGGAGATCCCCAAGGCGCCATGGAGTGCATGAGAAACATCCATCTAGCAAAAATACAAGCTGACTCTGAAGAAAATCCCTACTACAACCTTCTTCGTATTCAGACAGATTGGGAAAAACTGATGGACTTTTTTTCCTCGAAAAAAGTTACAACTGAAGCGATCGCCCTTTCAGGATTGGTATGAAATTCCCTGGAATATTCAGGTTATTTAACTTCAACTCTAACAAATACACCCAAAGATCGGCTATCCGTTGACCTCTTATCCCGCTTGCGGGGCACAAAACTGCTCTCCCCTCTGATTTTTATCGCATATAAATGATTCTCTCCCCATGCAAATCCCACAGGTTTGGGAAAGGAAACCATCATCTCAGATTCTCCGCTGGTTTTTTTGCTCAAAAACCTAATCGCATTCCCCACTTGCACCATCGTTTTTCCCCTAGAAGGACATGTCAGTCTCAACTTGATGCTCGATGCCTTTCTCGGGCTTTTTACAATAATCTCTGCCTTGCTGGCTCCCTTTGTCCAAAAACCATCCATTTCATGGCCGTACGTATTTTCATCCTGGAAATAAACATAAACATCCTTTGTTTGGAAAGACTTTTGTTCATCGAGGCGAATGTCTAGAAAAGAATAAAGTATAACAGCCGCACATACGAGAAAAACCGCTCCTATCGGAACTATTATCTTTTGACACAAAATCCGTCCATTGGATTTCCGCCCCCTCCTAATGAAGAAAAAACCTATCAAAAGGGACAAAAGAATCCAAAAAAATAGAGGGATCCAAGTGATTCCTTCCTGGCTGGACAACGAAGGAACGAACTTAGTGAAATCGATGAAGACATTGCTCAATGAATTCAACACGTTGCTGATTTTTCCAGATTCTGCCCAAGGGAAGGAAAGGTTTTCGTGGTAGAGGAAGCGTGTATTTTTTGCCAGAATAAATGTGTTCAGAAAAGTAAGGCCAGCCAACAGATGAATACTGATAGGAGGTTTTTTTTTGCCAGATAAATAGCTTGCCCCTCCCATAAACAAACACACAATCCATAAAACCGGGAGCAATGTCCTTCCAGGAGGACTGTAACCTCCCCAATAATAACTCAGGGAACAAAAAACCCAGTACAGGATCAGTGGAAAAAACAAAAACAAAGCTTCTTTTTTATTTTTCCTAAACCAAAGGATCAAACCTGGTAAGAACAGCATGAAAATCGGTGAATAGGCAAAAAGACCGATCCGTTGATCGAATAAATATCCGATCCAACACCTTAAAAATTCTAAGGGATTATGATGATAAAAGGCATTGAATGTGACACTGCCATCCACAATCGTCCCTTTGTAAACAACCACAGGAGATAGCTTCCCATAAAGGGACCATAGAAAAAATAGAAAAAAAACAGCCGAAAGGAAAATCGGAAGCGCTAGATAGAAATAATTTTTTATTTTTTGTTTTTGCCTAAGGAAAGAGAATATAAATAGAAAACCACATCCGGCAGAAATGACCATATACTTTATTCCGAACCAAGGCAAAATCCCGATCCCTATTCCTGCAAGCACCAAACGATACAACCTCCAATCGGACTTGATAATAAGAAGATACATGAGAGAGATGGAAATGAGCGCGACGACCACTTCGGGATAGATATGGAAAGAATAGAAAAAAAGAGGAGTCGTGAAACCAAAAATACCCCATGAGATGAGAGATACATTGCGATTCTTCAGCAGGGTGTCCATGACTAAATAGAACATTCCGCTTAAAGCCGCAGCTAAGACACATAAAAAAAGCCTGATGACCAGAATCAGAACACCCTTTTCAGACATCGGCTTACTTAAAATGGATGCCGATGCTTTGCCAATTCTGGTTCCTACCACATAAGCAGGCAAAAGCAGAACAGAAAATCCAGGCATATGCCTTGAATATTGGTACTGGGAACCTCTTTTGCCTGTTTTTGTATGAGAGTCCAGCCGTCCCGGATAAAATTCCAGATAATCCTTATTCTGGTAGTTGTTCCAGAGATTGACATCCCCATCGGATATAAGGCTTTTTGTGATCAACAGATAATGGGGTTCATCCCCAGTGATGGGATATGGAGTAAACAAGATACCAGAAGCTGCCAAGATATAAACAATGCCTGCAAAGGCAAAACAGAGAAGAGCGATTTTTGCACGGCTTAACTTCGGAAAGATCTCTAATTGCTGCCCTTTTAAACGGTAGAGAAAAAACAAATGGAGATAAATGAAACCAAGGATCGAGACGACCAAAACAATATGGCTGATATCATTGATAAAGACAAATTCCTGAATGAACACCAGCACAAGAAAAAAAAAAGGAGCAAAAGAAAGGATGGTAAAACGATTGACCTCTTGAGCGCTCGCATCTAGCCACAATGCCATTTTTTTAGAGTAAAACTTCAATAAAGGATAGAGAATCCCCCCTAAACCTGCAGAAAAAAGTAGGAAAAACGTAATGGTCGGAGAGAGTTTTGAATCCAGCTGATTTTGAGCGATTTTATACGCGAAAAACGAAGAGATGGATATAACTTCCAGAGCGAAAAGAAGAGTCTCTTTTCTGATTTTGAGCATTATTATGGAGCCATTATACCTGAACTATTCATAAAAAACGTCAATGTTTTTTATGAATAATCCAGGTATTATAAAACTGGAAAAAAAGTCATAGTCCCTAATCTATTGGAAATGGGTTGTTCTGTTTTTCGGAATTGCATATAATGGAAAATCTTTTTAGATATGGACTTCAACAGAATGACATCTTCAGGAGATTTTTTTGAAACAAGCTTGACCAAAAGCTGGGACCAAGCGGCACGGAAAGTCAAACCATATCACCAAGCACCTTCTACGCGAATTTATTTTGATCAAGAAAAAAACCTCATAGACACCCACCTTTCTCCTGTTGGAGGGAAAAAGTTCTTAAAGACGGATCTATGGAACGAGGCAAAAAATACGCAAATACTGAAGCATGTCATAGAAGAAGGGGCAGAAGTTTACGGTGTCGATATTTCTCCCCGTGTCACTCAGCAGGCCCTCATGTCTTTTAACCATAGCAAAAATCGCCCCTGTGTGATGACAGCAGACATCCGCAAGCTCCCTTATCAAAATAACACTTTCGACTGCATTTA
>DAOWCB010000211.1 GCA_030633795.1 Candidatus Aminicenantota bacterium
AACAGGCCGGTCAGCCATTTTGCTCAGAATTTCCTCTCGGTGTGAACCCAGCACCAACAAAATTTTATCGGCCTTTGATTGATTGATATTATCCACGATGTGTTCGATGATCGTTTTGCCCCCAAAGGGGAGCAAGAGTTTTGGAGTGCCCATACGCCGGGATTCTCCTGCAGCCAAAACCAAAGCACAAATCATTTTTCTGTTTTCATTGGATTCTGAACTTGATTTCTGACCTGAACGAGTTCTGCCGCGATGCTGACAGCGATCTCTTGGACCGTTTTGGATTGGATCTCGATGCCGATCGGAGCAAAAACACGGTCTAACTGAGGAGCGGTAGCCCAACCCAAGTCGATGAATTTTTCGCGCATCAGAGCAATCTTCCGCCCGCTCCCGATCATCCCTATGTAGGCGACATTAGAACCGATGCAAGCCTTCAACGCATCCGCATCATGACTGTGACCCCGGGTGACAATCACAAAATAGGTGTCGGCTGTCTTTGGCATCTCATCGATAGCCTTCCCGATGTCTTCGACGATGATGTGATCTGCCTCAGGCAATCTGGTTTCGTTGGCGAATTCGGGCCTGTCGTCTACAACCGTGACCTCAAAGTCGAGAAGGTGCCCGACGTGTGCAACAGCCTGACCCACATGGCCGGCACCTGCGATCACGAGATGGGAGAGCGGAAACTGAGGTTCCAGATACACATCCTTTTCTTCCCCGTCAGCCGTTTCTTTATCAGATAGAAAGGCTGGAGTTCCCGTCGAAAATGCATTTTTTATGTCCTCTCGAAACGGCAAATCCTGTTTTTCCGCTTCCTCACCGAATATCTCTGCCTTTTCTCGCCACGAGCGGATTACCTTTTGGATTTTGTCACCTTTCATTTGGATGTGTGTAACCAGAATCCCGGAATTCCGGTTTTTAAGGGATTGGGTCATTTTTTGAAAAACGATCTCGTGATATGCAGGTTGGGCATCGAACAGGATGGTGGCTTCCCCACCACAAATCCCCTCTTCCTCAGACGTTATATCCGCATACAACTCGAATCGGGCAAGGGAAGACTTTCCGGTTTGCAGGGATTCCAACGCCTTCTCCTCTGCCTTTGCTTCCAATATTCCCCCTCCAAGAGTACCTGTAAGAAGTCCTTTTTTTAAAAAAAGAGCCGAAGCCCCCGGTACTTGAGGGCTCGATCCCTTGGTAGAAACGATAGTCGCCAATACCAGCCTTTTGTCCTTTTGTTCATCGAGAAGCCGTGCATATATATTTTTCATTTTTGTTCCGATTTTTTTCTTTTTTCTAGATCTTGCATAAGAGATTCTGCCATGCCAAGTGGCTTTTTGTTCTGTTCGATATCATACACCACAAAATCATCCCTTTGAATTTTTTCCATAAAGTTTTTCAAGAGGGATTCTCTCACCACAAGGAGTACATCTTGCTTGGGAATCATGAGAATATCCTTGAGGATTGGCCAAACTCCTTTTCCTGTGAGTTCCAGGGGGCCTACTTCGTCCACGACGCACAGATCCGCTTTTTTGCTCCGATGGATGATCTTTTTGGCGATGTCCAATGTTCTCGGCAGAAAATAGAAAGGGCCGATCCTTTGCCAATCCTGTTGGCCTTGTTTGCGGATGAACGGGTGATAGCGATGATCCTTTAAGTCGATTAGGTCATACCCGATGAATTCTTCGTTTTTCCAAATGGCGTCGCTCAAGTAACCGTCGACCCGAAAATTTTTTTCTCTAAGTACAGGGATGGTGTTTTTTAGTAAGGTCGTTTTTCCCGAATGGACTGGGCCTGTCAGTATATTTATCACGTCTTGTATAGTTTGACCCGGGACTAAACCATTCTCTCCATGCAGAACAAGGATCTAAATCGACCGCATAAGGAGAATGATAATGAGACAGAGGATAACCGCAGCAGGAGATGCGATAAATGAGAATTTTTTTTTGCCCAGGGCCTTGACCAAACCAGTTTCCAAGGATTTCATCTTTTCACCGACTATGATTCCGAGAGGAACAGTGACGAGTGAAAGAGCGACGGCGATGTATGCGTAATAGAGCGAGAGTGGATATCCCGTGCCGGCGGCCACACAAGCGGGGATGCCTGTGGCAAACTTCACTAGGGGGAATAGATTGACGGCTGCCAAGGCAGAAAGGCCTCCGGTAAGAGCCTGAGAAGTCGTTTTTTTGGAGAGCTTATCTTTGACAAACGACACGATAATCAAAAAGGCCACACCCTCCATAATGAAGGCAAATATGGGATTGGCCACAGCCCCATGCAGTACCGGCAGAGATAGGAGCAAGGCGTCGAACAGCTTGAACAGCGAGGCAATGATGACCAAAAGAGCGACACCCCTCCAACTTTGGGAAATGGCCCAACATGCGGCAATAAAAAACAGTGCCACACCCGTCATGATCGAGCCTGACATGGCGGATGCACAACTTCTGAGCCCCATGCCTAGGGCGGCTTCGGAGAGTCCCCACACCGCGCCCAATATAACTACGATGCCCAAATGATGTCCAGCAAGCTTTTTATCCATGTTTCCTCCATCCCGATTGATCTCGATGTTTTTCCACGATTAGTGATTTGATTATATGTTTCTCATTTTCTTTTCGCAACTTTTTCTTGATGGGAACGTCCCCTATTAATGACCCTTCGGTTTAAAATTGTTATACTATTCGAGATGTCCATTGTGATGATACAGGAAGATGGAAGTCATGAATGACAAAATCGCCTTGGTGACAGGCAGTAGTCGAGGAATAGGGAGGAATATTGCCCTTCGATTAGCCGATGAAGCGGCGGGTGTCATTGTGCATTTCAAAAGTGACAGGAAGGCGGCAATTGATGTCGTTAAAGAAATCGAAAAAAAGGGAAAGCTGTCTGGCTGTTTCCAAGCCGATTTGACTCGAGAAGATCAAGCCCATGCTTTCATACAAGAGGCAGAAGGGCAGTATGGCCGGATTGATATTCTTATCAACAACTTTGGTCCGATTTTGGAAAAATCCTGGGAAAAATTGAACGCTGAGGACTGGGACAATATGTGGCGCGGGAATCTTGGGAGTGCCTTTTATTGTTTGCAAGCGGCTATTCCCGGTATGCGTGGCAGAAAATGGGGCCGGGTAGTCAATATGGGTTTCAGCCGCGTGGAACAGCGTGTGGCTTATCGAAACATCGTTCCTTATGCTATAGCGAAAACAGGGCTGCTTATCTTAACCCGATCTGTGGCCGCTTCTGTGGCATCCGATGGAATTACAGTAAACATGGTTTCGCCAGGATTGATCGAAGGAGGAATCCTGCCTAAAGATCAAAATATTCCTGCTGGCCGTCTGGGCACGTTTGATGATGTGTCCAGTGCTGTTTTGTTTTTGGTTTCAGATCAAGCCCGTTATATAACCGGAACGAATCTCGTTGTTTCTGGAGGATGGAAAATTTAAATGGCAGCAATTCAAGATTGTTTATGAGACCAAAATAATTGAGTCATCACTAATTTCCTACAGATAAAAATGTTTGAAACGCTGTTGAAAAAAATATAAAATGAGCGAAATGCCAATTTTCGAAATCATAAAGAATTTACGCATTCAGCAGTGGATCAAGAACTTTTTTATTTTCGCCCCCCTAATATTCTCCCAGAATGTGTTCAACCTGCCGCTGCTTGTCAAAACGGCATTTGCCTTTGTCATATTTTGCATTCTCTCGGGTGCAACTTATATCCTGAATGACATCCAAGATTTGGAAGAAGATAAACTCCACCCTGTCAAATCCAAAAGACCATTGGAATCTGGGAGATTAAAAACGACTCATGCCTTTTTTGCCTGTATCCTTCTTGTTCTGTTGGGTTTAGTTGGGGCTTATTTTCTTCATATTCATTTTTTCATAGCGCTGCTGATATACTTTATTCTCCAGAT
>DAOWCB010000079.1 GCA_030633795.1 Candidatus Aminicenantota bacterium
CGGCATATATATCCCGTCAATACCGGTCGTGATCAGTCTATCGCCTTCAACAATCAAGGTATCTGTAGCAAGTATGTATTCAAGATTGCACTGTCCATTCCCGATTCCGTTTATGATGCCCGGAACGTTCTTTCCTTGCGGGATAACATGCACACCGCTCTCGATATCCGTAATTATCTGGATTCGGGCTTGCTTGAAGGCAATGGGCTCAACAACCCGACCCACTAGATGGCCCTGTTTATCTAGAACAACCATATCTTTTTTCACACCATCCATAGAACCTTTGTTTATCACCAGAGATTTCCAGACATTGCTGGCATCCATCCCGATAATCCGAGCAGGCAAAATGTTTCCCTCAAACTCGACCAAAAGGTCCAACATTTCCTTTTCTGTTTTGTATGTTCTGAGCATACTCCGAAGAAGGCTGTTCTCCTGGTTAAGTCGAAACACCTCCTCTTGCAGTCTCTGATTGTCCTTCTGTACTTTGTGCAAACCAAAATAATTTTTCCAAAGGCTGCCGATTCCCTGAAAGACCGAGACCACCCCATTGTTGATAGGGGAAAAAACAGAAAAAACAATCCTTTCAAAATAATTGGATTCATCCCCCATAGGAACCTGGATAGAAATCAGCACCAATTGGAAAAGAATCACGGATAGGAGGATGATAAGGCTTTTTGTTTTTTTTAAAGAAAAGGGCATCGATTGAGTATTTTAAAAGAAACAGGTGAATGGAGTCAATCGCAACAGAAATATGTTTCAGATCAAAGATATTTTTTTCAACAGTTCAAAATCATCCAACATCTTGCCCGCGCCCAATACCACGGTTGTTAGCGGATCTTCAGTGACAAAAACCGGAAGCTGAGTCTCCTCCCGAATTCTTTTATCTATATTTTTAAGAAGAGCACCTCCACCTGTGAGAACGATCCCTCTGTCGATAATATCCGCAGAAAGTTCAGGGGGAGTTTTTTCGAGAGCGATGCGAACGGCATTGATGATGGCCGCCACCACGTCCTCAAGAGCCTCTCGAATCTCTTGATCATCGACTACGATAGTTTTAGGAATCCCCTCTCTCAGATCTCTTCCCTTGATCTCAAGCGTCATAGGTTCATCCAATGGGTAAGCGGAACCGATTTGCATTTTAACTTGTTCCCCTGTTCTCTCCCCTATCAACAGATTGTATTTTTTTTTGATGTACTGGATGATGCTCTCATCCATTTCATTCCCGGCAATACGGATTGAGTGGTTGAAAACAATCCCGTTAAGAGAGATAACAGCAATATCTGTCGTGCCGCCACCAATATCGACGATCATGTTTCCTGTTGGTTCGGATATCGGGAGTTCCGCGCCGACCGAGGCTGACATGGGCTGTTGGACAAGGTAAACCTCGGAAGCTTTTGCTCTCATGGCCACGTCTTTGACAGCACGTCTTTCAACCTGGGTTATTCCCGTTGGGATACCGATCACAATGCGAGGCCTTATCAAGAAGCCGCGATTATTGGTGGCTCTTTTGATGAAAAAATCCAGCATCTTTTCAGCGATCTCAAAATCCGCGATGACGCCATCCCTCATAGGTTTGATAGCGACAACACTAGTCGGAGTCTTCCCGAGCATGTCTTTCGCCCGTTTCCCCACAGCCTCAACCTTTCCTGTCTGTTTGTTCACAACCACAATAGAGGGTTCTTGGACGATAATTCCTTTGCCTTTTAAATAAACAAGCGTGTTGGCTGTTCCCAGATCGATGGCCAGATCGCAAAATAATCGATCTTTGAACCAATTCAGAAAACTCATTTGTATCCTTCTCTATTTACACAACTTATTTAGCATAAAATAATGATTCGCGCAAATGATATTTTTCATCAAACGAGGAAGCCTTTTCGGACAGCTTAGTCGTACTTGGAGTCCCATTGTCTTAATCTTGGTTAGCAAGCTACATTTTTACTTGATTTTTGTGACAACAAAATATATATTCAAGAAAATTTTTATCTTTTAAGAAGGAGTTAGGCATGAGCAACCAAGCCTTCAAACCTTATGTCCCAGCTGAACAGTCCATAAAAGAGATATCCTTAAAAGCTATTCTTCTGGGAATTATAATGGCCATCATCCTTGGCGCGGCCAACGCGTATCTCGGGCTTCTTGTCGGGATGACTGTTGCCGCCACTTTCCCGGCGGCTGTGATTGCCATGGCTGTTCTGAAAATATTTAAAGGGAACATCCTCGAAGAAAACTTCGCCCGTACGACTGGCGCCGTTGGTGAAGCCTTAGCCGCAGGAGCCATTTTCACCATCCCAGCTTTTTTGATGACCGGAGTGTGGGATAAATTTGACCTCGTCAAATCCTCTCTCCTGATGCTGATCGGCGGTATGCTAGGCGTATTCTTCACCATACTCATCAGGCGAACCCTTGTGGAGGACGCAGAACTTCCCTTTCCTGAAAGTGTAGCTTGTGCCGAGATGGTCAAAGCCGGACAAAAGAGAGGTTCGAACGCCGCATACATGTTCTGGGCTATGGGATTGGGAGGCTTGATCGAGTTTTTTACAAGCAACAACGGAATCCGCCTGATCAAACCCTATATTAGTACTGTTTTTAACATTCCTGGCCTGTCCAAAATCAGGTATCTTAACGAAGACAACGTAGAGGTTTTTCCACCTCAAGGGACACCCCCAGATCAGATCGCCCAAATAAAAGGCAGAATGTTCGTCGAATCCCCTGCTGCGAATGCAGCCATGGCCGGGGTCGGCTACATCATCGGACCAAAGTTGGCAGCACTGACATTTTCCGGTGGAGTCCTTGGCTGGCTCTTCCTGATGCCCTTCATGCTTTTTATATACGGAGATAACCTGGGAGACATTGTGGCTCAGGTTACAGCGCTTAATCCCGATTGGACTTGGACAGATATGGCCGCTTCTGCCTACAATTCCCTGATCAAACCCATCGCCGTCGGGGCCATGCTTGTCGGGGCATTTTACACGCTGTTCAAGATGAGGAAAAGCCTTATCACGGGGATCAGCCGCTCGATTACCGACGTTAAAAAAGCTCGAAGCGGTGGCGATGTCGATACTCTCCGGACGGATAAAGATCTTTCTTTCTCGACAATTGTCATTTCCATCTTGGCTCTGATCATCCCGATGGTTGTTCTTTATCATATCTTCACGCACAATATCGGATCCGCCCTGGTTTCAGCCATTGTCATGGTCATCATGGGGCTGCTTTTCGCTGCGGTGGCTGGTTATCTCGTCGGCATAATCGGCTCCTCTTCCAATCCGATTTCTGGTCTAACACTGACAACCCTTCTGATCGCTGCATTGATGATGGTTCTGATGGGACAGAGAGGGAACGAAGGAATCGCTGCTGTCTTAGGAGTAGCGGCGGTTGTCTGCTGTATAGCTGGCGTAGCAGGAGATATGATCCAAGACTGGAAAGTGGGGCATATACTCGGCGGTACACCTTGGCGTATGCAGATAGGAGGGATCATCGGTGTGGTGGCTGCCGGCTTAACTCTCACCTTCTCCTTACAGCTCTTGCACAATACCATGGGACTTGGAAGCAATGATCTCCCAGCTCCGCAAGCCGGACTGATGGCAACCATGGCCAAGGGAATCGTGGGGGGAGAAATGGCCTGGCCCCTGGTGATTGCAGGGATGCTTCTTGCGATCGTCCTTATTCTTATCGGATCTCCATCACCGATGCTTATCGCTGTGGGAATGTACCTTCCCTTCCGAGCCACAGCTTGCATATTTTTCGGTGGTGTTCTCAAGCATTTCCTGGATAGGAGGGTAGAAAATAAAAATCCCACAGGAAAAGGGAAAGAAATCGTGGAAAACATCGGTCTATTGATCGCTTCCGGGTTGATCGCCGGACAGGCTCTACTGGGAATCACCACAGCAGGCATAAAGGGATTGAATATCAGTATGCCTGAATCCTTGGATAATCCCTGGTTTGGATTGGTGATCTTCTTCACCCTCGGCTTCATCCTGATTTATTTCCCATATAAAAAATTCATTGCCTCTGGAGAATATGAGCAGGAAAGTGAAACAAAAGAAGTTTGATCTCAATAATACATAAGCTAAAATCTGTCAGTCGTGAAAAAACAAAGGGTTGAGCCTTCCCCAGTCAACCTTCTCGAGTTGATCCCTGATCAAAACATTCTGTCAAAAAAAACAGAAGATGGACTTTATGTTCTTCTCAAACCAAAATACCGACATCCATGGATGGTCAAGCATATCCTTCCTCGTTTTAAAAGCCCGCACTACAAGATCAAACTGGACGATATCGGTTCCTTCATATGGAGCCTGTGTGATGGCCAGAAAACGGTTGAAGAGATCAGCGGGAAACTGAGAGAAAAATTCGGTGACAAAGTGGATCCCCTATATGAACGCCTCGGATCTTTCTTCCAGAATCTAGAAAAAAACAAATTCATCACGTTTAAAAATCTTTAGGGGACGTCCCCATAATTAGTCTTTACCTAATAGAGAATTTCTTCTAAAATACAACGTGAGCACAATGGAAGATAACGAGGTAACTATCCTGGAAATTGTAACCATCGGCAATCCCGTGCTCAACCGGAAAGCTGATAAAATAAAGAATATCGACCAGCGCGTGCACGATCTAGCGCAAAGGATGATCAAAACCATGCACTCCGCTCCAGGATTAGGCCTGGCAGCTCCTCAGGTGAACCAGAGTATCCAACTGATCACAGTTGATATCTCGGCAGGAGAAAACAATACGGATTTGATCGTGCTTGCAAACCCGGAAATCCTGCATACTGAGGGAGAAACAATCCTTGAAGAAGGATGCCTTTCTGTGCCTGGGATAAACGAAAAAGTCACAAGACCCTACCATGTGGTGATTAAAGGAATTGATCTCGATGGAAAGGAAAAAATAATAGAGGCCGAAGACCTTCTGGCAAGAATTTTTTGCCATGAGATCGATCATGTCAACGGGAAGCTTTTTATCGAGCATCTTTCCCCTCTAAAAAAAAACCTTATCCGCAAAAAACTGCAAAAACAGCAGGATAAGGACATTCGCGAATGAAGATCGTATTTTTCGGGAGTCCTGACTCCTCAGTCTATTCCCTCAAAAAAATTCTTGAAGAGGGCCATCGTGTGGAACTCATTATTACTCAACCAGATAAGCCCGCAGGAAGAGGAAACAAAATGACCAGTTCCCCTGTCAAACGCTTTGCTCAGGCGTTTAACATTCCGGTGTATCAACCAGCAAGAATCAGAAAGGATCCTTTCGCATTGGAAAAACTTAAGGGGATCAATCCCGACATTAATTTGGTCGTGGCCTACGGACAGATCATTCCTACCCCCCTCATTTATTACCCAAAATACAATTCCATAAACCTGCATTTCTCCTTGCTGCCAAAATACCGAGGGGCATCCCCCGTGCATTGGAGTATTTTAAACGGAGACAAAAGTACAGGAGTGACCATTTTCGAATTGAATGAAAAAATGGACTCGGGAGACCTCCTCTCTCAGCAAAAATTGGGAATTCTTCCTGGGGAATATGCACGTGATTTGGAGGTCCGGCTGGCTGCTATCGGCGCAGAACTTTTGTGCAAAACAGTAGATCAGATCGATTCCATCCCACACACCAAACAAGACCACTCTCAAGCCACGTTTGCCCCTCTACTGAAAAAGGAAGACGGTAAGATCTACTGGACAAAAAGTGCGAGCGAAATTGACAGAAAAATCAGAGCCTTCACACCATGGCCCTCTGCATATTCTTTCCTTGATCAAAAAAGAATAATAATTACAAGAGGAAAAGTACTTGACGGCAAATCACATGGCCTTAGCCCTGGAAAAATATTTGATGTGAACAAAACCGGAATCCAGGTTTGCTGCGGCCAAAACAGCATCTATCTGATTGAAAAGCTCCAACCAGCAGGGAAAAAAGCCATGAACGCGTACGCTTTTTCCTTGGGGACTCAAATCAATCCTGGAACTAAATTCATTTAGCCTGAATCCTTTAACCTAAACTATTCATAAAAAATGCATCGGCAATTTTTATGAATTGTACAGGTTTAAAAGGGCGGGAATTTATTATTCTTCTAAAAGGTAGTAATACGGATTTTTTTCCTTTCCGTTGAGTTGGACTTCGTAATGCACATGAGGGCCCCTGGCCTTTCCCGTACTTCCCACCAAGCCGATGATCTCCCCTCTTTTTACCTTCTGTCCCACTTTAACCAGAAACTTGCTCAAATGACAGTAAATCGTGACATAGCCAAACATGTGTTTGATTTTTATGGTTTTTCCGCCGATCTTATCGGTACGAGATTGGATCACTATTCCATCCGCCGTGGCATAAATGGGATTCCCTTGAGAAGTGGCAATGTCGATTCCATGATGAAAAGTCCGTTTTCCTGTGAAGGGATCATCTCTCCAACCATAGGAAGAACTCATATATCCTTTTGTCGGCCAAACCGTGGGAGTGGAAGCAAGCTGAAGAACTTGATCTTCGAAAAAGGTTGTCAACGTATCCAAATTTCTTGCAACACGATCGGCCTTTAGGCTGATGTCGTTTAGATTGCCAAGATCCAAAGTTTGGGAAGAACCAGTTTCCCCTATTTCTTGACCACTGCCTGAACCGACACCAGGTTCGCCTTCCAATA
>DAOWCB010000027.1 GCA_030633795.1 Candidatus Aminicenantota bacterium
GTGTGGCTTCGTTATGCTTAAAAATCATCTGAAGATCGCTTTCCGGAACATCAAAAAGCACAAGACATTTTCCGCCATTAACATTGTTGGCCTGGCCGTTGGAATAACCTGCAGCATTCTTATTTGGCTGTTTGTGGGCCATGAGAGAAGCTATGACCGGTTTCATGAAAAGGCAGACAGAATTTTCAGGTTGGCATTGCGGGCCACTTTAGGCGATACGAAAATCGATCAGACACAGACGTCCTCTGAAGTATTCAGGAGATTGGCGGCGGAATTCCCAGAAATCGAAAAGGGTGTCAAGTTCTATAACCCAAGGAGAACACCGGTTATTTTTGAAAACCGGACCTTTTATGAGTCGAGATTATATGCTGTGGATGCTCCATTCTTCGAAGTTTTTACATTTCCACTGATCGATGGCGATCCGCAAACCGCTCTCGCCGAGCCCAACAGCATGGTCCTTTCCAAAGCCACCGCAGAGAAATACTTCGGCACAACAGATGTGCTCGGGAATACGATTCGGGCTGATTTTTCCAATAGTACGGGCAGTGCTATCTTTCATGTAACCGGAGTCTCTGAAAATGTCCCGGACAATTCCCATTTCCATTTTGACATCCTGGTCTCTTCCTCTACTTTTCCAGGCCTGATCAACGAAAAAGACTGGGGGGAAGCCGATTTCATCACCTATCTTCTTCTCACGCCGGGGACATCAAAGGACCGGTTCGATGAAAAACTTAAGGAGTTTACAAGAAGAAACTTAGGCGGACGAGGTTTCGATGAATGGGTTGCCCAGGGTAACTATTGGGAGTATTACCTGCAGCCGATCACGGAAATCCACCTGAACTCAGATCTGAAAGGAGAATTTGAGGCCAACGGCAATCGAACATACATCGTCATCTTTTCCGTGATAAGTATCATCATACTGCTGATCGCCTGCATCAATTTCATGAATCTCTCCACCGCCAAATCCTCGATTCGAGCCAAAGAGGTGGGAGTGAGGAAAGTCGTTGGATCTAGCAGAAAGGAACTGATGCAACAGTTTTTAAGCGAATCCATACTGTTGAGTTTTATATCTCTCGCTTTGGGATTGGCGGCCATACAAATCCTTCTGCCCGCATACAGAAATTTTGTTGGAAGAAATCTCTCCATGCCCTATCTGGATAATGCGGCTGTCATCCCGTCTTTGTTGGCGTTCGGACTCGTGGTGGGGCTGATCTCCGGTTCCTATCCCGCATTTTTTCTCTCATCTTTTCCGCCCATTTCTGTATTCCGGGGAATTACCGGCCGCAGCAGCGGGAGTTCTCTTCTGAGGAATATCCTTGTCGTATTCCAGTTTGCTATTGCCATATTTCTGATTGCAGGAACTCTAGTTGTTTTCCAACAGCTGAAATTTTTCCAAAATAAAAGACTGGGATTCGAAAAAGAACAGGTTTTAGTCGTCCGCAATCCAGGCTCTCTAGGAAACAGTGTTTCTTCTTTCAAGGACACCTTGCGTCAAAACAGCCATGTTTCCAACGTTTCCGGCTCCAACACGCTTCCCAGCAGGAGTTACAGAAACATGATTTTTATATCTAAGGATGTCGCCAATAAATTCAATTTGAACCTCTGTGTCTGTGATTTTGATTTTCTAGAAACTTTAAAGCTGGAAATGGCTGACGGGCGATTTTTCTCGCGTGAATTCAGCACAGACACACAGGCTGTTATCCTGAATGAAAGGGCGGTCAACGCTTTGGGATGGGAAGATCCCATCGGCAAGAACTTCTGGTCCCCTGGAGTGGGGAAGCTTTCGGTTATCGGCGTCATCAAAGACTATCATTATGAATCCCTTCATCAGGAAATCAGGCCCTTAGCGCTGCTCTTGGCCGCCGGGAACCTTCAGAATGAGCAAAATTACATCTCTGTCCGTTTGAGCACCGAGAATGTCTTCGACACAGTCAGCCATATCGAAAACACATGGAAAACCTTTGCCCCAGGAAATCCGTTCGAATATTCTTTTCTCGATCAGGATTATGACAATCTTTATACTAATGAAAAGCAAATCCGATCGCTTTTTTCCGTCTTTTCATTTTTGGCTATCTTCATTTCCTGTCTAGGCCTGTTCGGCCTGGCTTCCTTCGTGGCTGATCTGAAAACCAAGGAGATAGGCGTCCGGAAGGTCTTGGGTGCAACGGTTCCAAACATTGTTTTGCATCTCACCAAAGGTTTCACGAAAAGGATTGTCCTCGCTAACATCATCGCCTGGCCCCTTGCCTATTTTGCCATGAATGGATGGCTTCAGCAATTCGCCTACAGGATAGGGATCGGCCTTTGGGTTTTTGCTCTTTCCGGAATACTGGCACTTGGAATTGCTTTTTTCACAGTAAGCTATCATACCATCAAAGCCGCAACGGCCAATCCTGTCGACTCGCTTCGGTATGAATGAGCCAGCAGGTTTGACACGCTTGTTTTCTTGTGATAAATCCAAGAAGACTTAAATATTCACAGGAGAGGAAATTGAAAAATTTACTAACTCTATGTCTGGGTCTTTTTGTTTTTGTTCCCATAATTTTATTAGCGCAAAACTATTCAGAAGGAAAAATAAAAGTCTTTATCGTAAAAAACCGATCCGAAGGACCAGCGATCATGGAGCGCAGCGGCCTATTAGATCGTCTCACAAACTTAGGATGTGATGTCGCCAAAGTTTCAACCATGCAATTAACGCCCAAAGAGGAAAAAGAATACGGCGAATGGAACCAGGATGCACTCGAGAGCAAGCACATTGGGAGACTCGTCGCCGAAAATAGGGAAGGCGAATACTTCACAATAGGCCTTCTAAGCAATTGTACGGATCTGTTGGGCATGCTGGCCGGCCTTCAGCATCTAAAACCCGGACAGAGCCTGCAGGAAGATTCCCGCAGCCTCCAATCGCAGGGTTTGGCAGGACAGAAACCGCTGCGCGTGGGTCTTATTTGGATAGATGCCCATGCCGATTTCAACACGCCAGAGACCACACTCAGCGGAATGCTCGGCGGTATGCCGGTGGCGATTGCGGCGGGCCAGTGCCTGACACGGCTGCGATTAAAAGCGGGCCTCGATCCAGCCCTGCCGACAAAATACATCGTCATGGCCGGACTCAGGGATGTAGATCCCCTAGAACAGGAACTCCTGGACCGGTCCCAATGCGAATACATATCAGTCGAGGATATCCGGAATCTTTCGGATAACCTAAGTCAACAGATGGAGCGATTGAGCCGGCTTACAGAGATCATATATGTCCATATCGACATGGACGTTCTCGATCCGAGCGAAGTCAGCGGCCACCCCCTAACAGCGCCTGAGGGACCAACCAGTCATGAGCTGGCTGCGGCATTGGAAGTGATGTTCCAGTATAAAAAAGCAGGGGCTATTGGCATCGCCTCGATGCCTTTCGGGGAACGAGACAAGGATGGTCTCTCTCTCCAGGCGGCCTACCGCCTGATCGAAGGGGCCATCAAAGGGATCAAAAAGAGATAAGCCCTGCCAGCTTCAAGATCTGGATGTAATTCATAACACTCTCCAGGTTGGATTTCCGGGAGTACTGAACGTCCAGCATGTTCCTTATTTCAAGGACGCTTCGCTTTCCGTTGATCAAACACTGAAGTTCGCTCGTGCTGGGAATGCCGTCTCTCCCGTAGGGATATTTGTCTTTTTCCTCTTTCGGTACTTGATCGATGAAAGTTCTGTATTCCCTATACCCGTTCATTTTTACTAGAGGCGTGGGTTTGGGGATGATTCTTGCTGCCCTTTTCTCCAGCTCGCTCAGTTGAATCTTGACAGGCTTGATCCCGAACTTGTTAGCCACAGCAACCATGTGTGTCTGGAGGGCTGACAGATGGGTTTTTCCTATCGTATCGATGGTTTTCTGCATCTGCTTGATGTACTGACCGACAGTTGTTTTGTTTTGAGCCAGCTCGAGAATGGATTCCAATGTTTTTTTCTCGTTGATCATGGCCATCTCCACATGAAGGCGGGCCTGTTTGTAGGATTGGGCCAGGGTTTCGGACTCTGCTTTATTCAATATTTCCAATCCGACAACAAATTGATGACCAAGCCGGCGTGAGCCGTTGCTGGCTGTTTCCCCTGCAATTTTAATGGCCATGTCATCATCGGCATTGGCGATGGTGTAGGCAGCAGCCGCTCCGATGATGGCCACCCGTTTCATCTGGGTCGGGTCTGCCTTATCTGCGTTGTCACCAGATAAGTGATACCACTTATCTGGCCAGACGATCATCATGACACCGGGAACTCCCACCGACCAATCATTGAAGATTTCATGATCAGAGGCGCCGTAATGGGTTTCGATAGAATAATAAAAAGGTTCATCCGCTCCGGAAGGGGCAACGATACGGTGAGGCACTCTCTCTACACCGCTCCGGTTTTGGATGCGTTCCCTGTTTCCCTCCCCGACATAACGGTAGTAATTTTCCATCACATCATTGATGTAATGAGCATTCCCATAAGTAGTCCGCATTAGACACATGAAAGACTGGTGCTTGCTCAACCATTCTCCAACCATGTCCATATTGATATTGCAAAGTGTTTTTGCCATGATGTCTTTGTTTGCCTTCACCCAAGGACCAGTCCCGGAAAATTCCGGACCCCACAGAAACCGCATGGTCCTTTTCGGACGCGGCAGCTTCCCATCTTTAATGAGCGTATGAAGCACCCGGGCCACTTCGAGAATTCCTGCGCTGCCCGATTTATTATCGTTTGCTCCCTGCTTGATGTAGCCTTCATAAAGGTGAGCCGAGAAGATGATCTCCCCTGCACCGGGATCTGTACCAGGGATATGACAGATAACATCCTGCATTTCATACGTTTCCGTCTTGGCTTCAACGATGGCATGAACTGTAATCTTTTCTCCTCGAAGCAGGCGGGCCTTGAGAAACTTCCCTTCTCGCCGAGGCAGCTGGAAGCCGAACTTTGGCGTTTGGTCTTCCTCTGTACTCCGGCGTCCGCGAATGCCCCGGAACGACATCTGAAGCGGATCCCAATCTGCCCCGACTGTGCTTATGGCAACAATCCCAAGGGCTCCTTGATTCGTGCAGGCCTCTCTGTAGACGCTGCTGAGACTCCCTTCGGTGACGACAATTTTTCCATTTACGCTAGCTTTTGTGATCTCTTCCTTGGTTCCACGTCCTACCCAAACCAGTTCGGCTTCCACATCTGTATCTGTACTACCTGAGGCCAGCATGGCCGCCATGTCTCGATACGAGGCAAGTTTTTTGCGATTCGGACTGATTTCCCAGAGCTCTCCTTTGATTCCATCCCACGTGTCTCCTCCTGGAAAACGGACGATTTCCGCACCGGGAAGCCCGTAGTGTTTAAGTTGATTATAAATGTACTTGCTCTCCACAAATGTTCCTTCATATTCATCCGATCGCCTGTCTCGCACATATCCGGCCGTTTCCATGATGGTATGCCATGCTTCTTCTCCTGAAGCCTCCCCGACGATATAATCCATCTGCTCTTCGGGGAGTAAAGTCCAGTACAGCCAAGGTGTCATTTGGGACATTGAAAGGATGCTTACAAGCACAAGCAGAATAAAGACTGAAAGAAATACGCGTTTATCCATTCATCTCTCCTTCATTGGTATTTTTCGTTGGCTCTATCCACACACCAGTTATCCTGAATTATTCATAAACATGATTTTTTTAGCGGGATTTAATGCTATATGCATTGAAATCAGGGACATGTACCAAAAATTCAGGTTAAAAAAGTGAAGTCTGACTGAGTTCTTGTTTGATTAAATTCGCCAGCCTCTTTATTCCCTCCTCGATCTGTTCCTCGCTAGGATAGGAAAAATTCAACCGCATGGTGTTATGACCGCTCCGGTCAAAATGAAAAGCCGATCCTACAACATAAGCGACATTTCTTTCGACGGCCTTAGGAAACAACTCTCCGGCATCCAGACTTTCGGGTAGGGTCAGCCAAAGGAAAAGCCCTCCTTCCGGATTGGTCCAATCGATTCCCGAGCCCTCGGGCATGTATTCCTCCAGGGCCTTTATCATGATGTCCCTCTTTTTCCTGTAGAGCTCGATAATTCTGGGAATATGGGATTTGAGGAGGCCGCGCCGGCAAAACTCGTAAACGATGGATTGATTCAGCGGCGATGTGCAGAGATCCGTAGGCTGTTTGGCCATGGTCAGCTTTTCCTGGATGGCCTTGTCAGCAACAATCCAACCCAGCCGGGTTCCTGGAAACAAGAGTTTCGAAAATGTGTGCAGAGAAAAGGCATAGCCTTTTTTATCTAGGGTTCTGATCATCGGAATGGGCTCGCCGTCGAATCTCAAATCACGATAGGGACTATCCTCGACGAGAACGACCTCATACTCATAGCACAGTTCCAGAAGCCTCTCTCGGCGCTCCAGTGAAATGGTCACGCCTGAGGGATTCTGAAAATCAGGCACCACATAAATAAACTTTATCTTCTGGCCTTTGGCGGTGTATGTCCTTAAAATATCTGCAACAGTATCTACCTTGATTCCCTGTTTATCCAAGCGGGCCCCCACCATGTTGGCCCGGAAACTCTTGAACGCCTGAATGGCCCCTAAATAAGAAGGCAGCCCGATTATGATTGGATCTCCAGGATCGATGAATATTTTGCCGATTAGATCCAAGGCCTGTTGAGATCCGGACACAACCAATATATTATCTTTGTTGACATCTGCTCCTTCGGTCTCTTTCATCCATCCCGCCAAAAAATCGATCAACCGGCTATCCCCTTCGGTCGGACCATACTGCAGGGCTATTTCCCCTTCGCTGTCCAGAACGGAGTTTACAATGTCTTTCAGCTCTTTAATCGGAAACAACCCAGAAAATGGGAGGCCTCCGGCAAATGAAATAATTCCCGGTTTTCTTGTCAGTTTTAAAAGTTCTCGGATCTCAGAACGGACCAATCCTTTGGATGTCAAGGATAAAAGATCCTGCAAAATTTCAGGAATGTAATTCATATTATAATTCCTCCATTTCGGGATCACACACTATTTAATTAATTATTTTTTTAGATCAAAAAGCATAGGACAAATCAATCATATGCAAAGTTTTCTAAGGAATCAATGAATAATCCAGGTTAATAAACGTACGAAATGTTGATTGCGCCAAATATATGCGGCCTGGCTTGTGTTTTGAACTGCTTTGTTCTGTAAACATAGGCATAGCTGAATTTGAATCGTTTTTGGCTGATCACAAAACCTAAAACGATATCGCCGACAAAAGGATACTTATCCACACGGTGACTATCGCTGAAAGTATTGCCATCCAGGAAGATATTCCGGTACACGGCATGCCCGACCACATAGATATAGCCATGGACTCCCGAGCGCTTTGCATCTGCCCGGTGATTGGCCTGTTCATTAAAAAGCGCACCGCTCTCCCCTCCAGGACGAAGAAGAAACGTCCCAAAATCCCTGGGAAGATTCGAACCGAACCGGAATTGCCATCCTGTGGCTGCCGCAGTCATCAAGGTTCCCAGACTTCCACCGACATGGCCTATCAAATCATACCCTATTTTTTTCTCCTCTCCAGACCGAAAAATCCGCCATTTCTTATCGAAACAAAAGTTAAAGACAATCTCATCCTTGAGTTGGTGATGCCAACCTTGGGGTCGTGTGCCTCGGTAAAGGCTGTGAACAAACCTTTGCACCTCTGCCGCCAGGGAAGTTGGCCCTACAATCCCGAGCAGTAATTCAAAAGTGTCCATGGTTTGGTCCCTTTTTCTGTGTAGGGCCATGGTAAAATAGGATATGCCCGCATAGGGGCGGTCATCCTCTATAAGGTCTTCACGTTCGATATCATAAGGCGTGTAGATATTTTGCCCGAACGACACAGAAATCGCCCGGCGAGATAAAGGATCGGACTGATGGGACATTCTGTCGGGTGATATCCAGGTCAATTTCACGCCGTGGGTATAATACTTGTCTGTGCCCGCAAAAACATCATTCTCTAGTTGAAAACTGAAGGCCCCCCGGTTTTGAGCGACACCGGGCTGGACAACGGCTGACAGCAGCAGAAAACCTCCCATAAAAATCAGCAACAAAATCTTCAGCTTCATGCCTATCCTTTTAACTCTTCTCATTCTATTAATCAATATTAAAAAGCATCTCAAAAACTTTGACGTTTTTTTCAGTACCTTTCTAGGTATCTCGTGGTGAAAAATTCATCCTTCACTTCCGGGTTGAACTGGATTTCGTCCACATTCAACACAGATTTTCTCCCGTTTTGTCTGTTCACTATAACCATGCGCATCGGTCTGAATTTATGATTTTCGGCATCGATTTCCTTTACGTTTTCAACGGCAAGCTCCTTATAGAGTTCGCCATCCAGGTCATAATAAATCGCCTTTCGGATCACAAAATCTTGCTTGGCAATGAACGAGATTCTTTTAGAAAAGCCATTTTCATCGGCAACGTCATCATCGACGGGTATCATCTCGATTTTCCAACATGAGGTTCCAGCCACATCCTCCTCTCCCAATATTTCATACGTAAAATTATCCAAAATGGGAGGAGTCATGTCCGCATAGGTAAACTCTGAACCCATGAAGTTTTTGGCTTTTTCCGTGCTGACTATTCGGCGCGTTTTCCTGAGTGCAGGCATAAAAAGCCACATATCATCATCTTTGTTCTCATAATCAAAAGTGAGCAGCCCGGTCCCCTTGACATCAGCGGGAGAAAGAAAGCGGATCAGCCTCTTTTCTGTTTTTCCGTTGTTATAAAGTTTCGAAACGGTGGCAATTTTTCTCACCCGTTCCCTTCCCCTGTTGTCTATAATTGTCAACGTGGATAGCATTTCAGAACCAGCCAGTTTGGTAGTTTGGAATGATTTGTCCACGATCTGTTTGGCGCTGAGATTTTCTTGAGGCTCAAGCCCAGCGCTGACAAGAAAAATACTAAAAACAACAATGAGTACTTTACATTTTTTCATCTATAACTCCTTTACTTTATATAATAACCTGAATTATTTACGAGTATAATCTGGATTATTTACGGGTCGAGGCCCTCCACCCCGCCCTAGCATTAACGGATGCAAGGAAGTAGCCCATGAGCTGTAGTGAACTACTGCGATTGGGCTGCAACGAAGCTGATGCGGTGAGATCGGCTCGCCTGAAAGGTAAAAAAGTCGATGCAAAATATCTAAAGATTTTAAAAATTTGATTTTGTTGAAAATGAATAAAGGCATCGACTTTTTTATAAATAATTCAGAGTGATTTGGGTTCGAGGAATTTGGGCTTTATAACAATACAAAGTGCAGGGATCAGAATCAGAGCGCCCATAAGGCATGACGAAATAGACACTACAACCAGGAATCCGAAAAACCTGACCGGAATGAAACTGGAGGTGAACAACACGACAAAACCCACCATGACGGATAAAGCATTAAAAACAATGCCCCTTCCGGTTGTGGTTAGAGTCTTTTTTGCTGCATCTTCCAGATCCAATCCATTCTGTCTTTCTTCCCTGAACCTCCAAAGATAGTGGATGGTGTAATCCACTCCAACGCCTATCATGATGGAAGAGAGCATGGCGGTAGCGACATTAAGCTCTATCCGGAAAATGCCCATGAGACCGAACAATGTTGTGACAGAGATGGCAAGGGGAATGGCGGATATCAGGCCTGCCGTCACCGAACGGAAGAGAATCATCAGTAAGATCCCGACGACCAGAATAGCCAAACCCAAAGAGAGCAATTGCCCGCTCACTACTTTGTGAGCCAATTCCGAAAGAATCGACCCGAATCCCCCCACCAGCTTGACGTCAGGATCATTTGCCGTCTTCAGTTTAACGCGATTGATGACACTATCCATTTTTTTTGTACTAGCCGTATTCAAACGGGCGGTCAAAAGAGCGTGCTCGTA
>DAOWCB010000367.1 GCA_030633795.1 Candidatus Aminicenantota bacterium
AAATCCTATTTGGGCCTCGCTATATTATTGATGCTCTTTTTGATCTTTGGCTGCAAAAGCACACAACAAAAAGCGGTTGAATCCATCACAGAAAAGGAGCTAAAGGTTCATCTGGACATTCTGGCATCCGATGAATTTCAGGGGAGAAACACGCCATCCCAAGAACTCAAGATCGCCTCCCGTTATATCGCCACTTTAGCCGAAAGTTACGGACTCAAACCTCTAATGCCCGATGGATCCTTTTTCCAGGAAATCCCTCTTAAAGTGAGCACCATAGACCAAGCCCAGACCCGAATGCAGTTGAGGGTGGGAAAAAGGACAAAAAATTTCTCATTCCACGAAGATTTTGGCATTTACGGGCGCTCCATCCAGAACATGGAAATTTCCGGAGATGTCTTGTTTGTGGGATTCGGGCTTTCTTCGCCCGAATCGGATTGGGACGACCTCGAAGGCTTGGATCTTAAAGGTAAAGTCGTCGTGATGCTCGATCCAGATCTTCCTGAAAATCATAAGTTGAGAACCCCCGACAATCGAAGACTCCTGTACCGGCGGAGCAGGGTTATCGGCTCGGGAGGAGCTGCGGCGGTCCTGATTGCCATCAGCGAAGAGAGAGAAAAGAGTTTTTCCGAAAAGGGGTATTTGTTCGACGCAATATCCAGATGCCAACTGGCCGATGAACTCAAATCGATATCGACATCTGCATCTCAACAAACTTATCTTCGAGCAGAGATCCGCCACGCCATGGCAGCAGAAATCCTGGAAATTTCCGTTGCTGAACTGGAAGACATGTTTGCTTCCCTCAGAGAAGGGAAACAAGTTCCCGGCAGCGAATTGCTCAGTCGAAGGATGGATATCTCCATAGTTACACAGAAACAAAAGGACAAAACCTATAATGTTGTGGCCTGGTTGGAAGGAACGGATGAACAATTAAAGAAGGAATATGTCCTGTTTGGTTCCCATCACGATCACATTGGCACTAGGGAGGGAAGGATCTATAACGGGGCGGATGATAATGGTTCGGGCACCGTAGCCATGCTGGAGCTCGCTCAGGCTCTCCAAATCGAACGGCCAAAGCGATCTGTTATCTTTGTGTGGCATACAGCAGAGGAAAAGGGGCTCTGGGGCTCTCGATATTTTGTGGAACACAGTCCCGTTCCTGTCGAAAAAATGAGCGCTGAGCTGAACATGGACATGATATGCCGGAACGATCCCGACCATCTTTACATCATCGGCTCGAATAAACTCAGTTCTGATCTGGATACCATTATCAACGTCGTCAACGACAGGAATATCGGCTTGAACCTGGATTACAAATACGAGGACCCCCAGCATCCCGATAATTTTTTCTTCCGCAGCGACCAGTATCCCTACATCCAGTACGGTATCCCGGCGGTATGGTACTTCTGCGGAACCACTGAGGACTATCACCAGAAAACCGATACAATCGACAGGGTGGATTTTGCAAAAATGGAAAGGGTTACCCGTTTCGTTTACTTGACAGCCCTGGCTATTGGGAACAAACCTGAAATGCTCAAGCTGAACATTCATCCGGATATCACTAAACGAGGTGAGCACAACCTCCAAGTCAAATGGCGATGAAAAGAATAGGAATAAACGGGGCTTCGGTGTTCAACCTCTATGGCCGGAAAAACGTCTAGTACAAAGAATTCGATGTGGTGAAAGGGGTCGAGATCCTAAACCTGAAGGTGAGGAAAAAAGCAACAAAGCCCATCCGGTTGCGCAAGATCCTCGAGCAGTAAGCACCATTCTGGTTGATATTAAAATCCAAATTTGAGATTGACAGGCGGTTTATTCTTGTGATAAATCGAGTATATGAATTTGGGGAGAGATTAAAAATCTGAACTCTTTCTCAACAATTTCAATCTAACTAATGGAGGGAATTTATGCGACGCAAATATTTTGTATACCTGGGATTGGGATTACTAATTTGTTTGTCTGCTCTGACCATCTTAGCACAGGCTCAGGAACAGGAAGCACAGCTTTTTTTTGTTCGAGAGATAACGGTTAAGCCATCAAAAATCTTTGACTATATGGCGGGGACAAAAGAACTGATGGCCCAAATCAAAGAACACAAATTTCCTTATCCTATCAATGTTTTCCGTTGTGATGATTTCACTGTTTTATTCTCTGCGCCTTTAGAGAATGTAGCAGATTTAGAAATCCTTAGAAACACACTGGACGAATTGATGGCCATGATTGCACCTGAAGCAGGTCAAAAAATTCAAAAACTTCTGGAAGGCACGACGGAATACCGCCAAGACGGACTGCTCGTCACAAGACCCGACCTCTCATACATGCCTGAAAGCCCAAGGCTTAAACCGGAGGAGATCAATTTTTACCGC
>DAOWCB010000129.1 GCA_030633795.1 Candidatus Aminicenantota bacterium
CAGTCTCCCTTTCGGTATATCTTTGTTTCCCCTCCAATGGTCAATGACATCTCCCCCTCAAACACCACTCCCCATTGATTGCAGTGTGAGTGAGGTGGGACATTGCCCACAGGTTGGATGTCAAAAAAAACTATCTGTTTGTCGGTACTCTGGAAAAGCCACCCCCTTACTCCCTCGAACGGGATGTCGATTTCAGGGAAATCCCTTATCATTTCTGGATAGGGTGTACCCTCCCATTGATTCATTAATTCTTTCATTTTTTTTCCTTAAAAAATGGCTTTGACAAAACCTCCGTCCACTTGAAGCGCAACTCCTGTGATATAACTTGCCGCTTCTGAGCAGAGAAAAACCACAGCAGCAGCGATTTCGTACGGACGGCCAAGCCGTCCCATCGGGATGATTTTTTCGATATTCTGGAAGAAATCTTGAACAGATCCCTTACCTGCTTTTTTAAAAGACTTCGCCAGGTTTTCAACCCGTTCGGTTCGGGTATATCCCGGACATACCGAATTAACCGTAATGCCGAAGGGGGCTAATTGACTGGATAAAGATTTTGAGAATCCCAGCACACCCGCCCTTGCCATGTTAGACAAGATCAAGGTTTCTATGGGTTGTTTAGCCGATACGGATGTCAAATTGACAATTCGTCCCCACTTTTGCTTTTTCATGTGGGGTGTCGCCTGATAGCAGAGGTTTACCGTGCTCAGAAGGTTTAGCTCTAAGGCCTTGCGGTAATCATCCAAGCCAAAATCCTCGACCATTCCAGAGGGCGGCCCTCCTGAGTTGCAGACCAAGATGTCCACAGTCCCGAATTTGTCGATCACGTGTTTGACCAGTGTTTTTACCTGATTTTTGTCCGTGACGTCTGCAGCCTGGGCAATGACTTGCCCTCCCGCCCTTTCTGCGATCTCTTTTTTTGCTCGGAAGAGCGTCCCCTCACCTCTGGCACAGATGGCCACATTGGCTCCCTCTCTTGACAGTTGGAGAGCGATAGCCTTTCCCAAACCTCGGCTCGAGGCTGTCACAAGAGCTGTTTTATCTTTGATCCCCAGATTCATGGATATTCTCCGATTTAGATTAGGTCTCTAATCCTTTTTTTTTCTGTAGGACACATCGGCATACCGGGTCTCGTGGCCCCTTGCCATGATTTCTTTGGCATCCATATCACATCTGACACATTTGTAATAGATGACATTCCCGATCAATTCGGCCTTTTCATTTCTCTCTTCATCCGAGATGAAATACGCTTCCATCGTGTCGAACGGACGCGCCTCCCCATCACTCTCATACTTGATGGTTATGTTTCTCCCTGCATCGAGAACCTTAAAGGCGTTTTCGGTCCAGTTAAAGTCTTCCATTCCGAGATCAGGATTGATCCTGAGATGGGCAGCTAGAGAGACATCTAGTCCCGACGCCTCCATTTCCTTGCTGCATTGGATAAAGGTATCCGCGGTTGCCGCATTCCCGATGTTTATTTCGTAGATGGGGGTAGTGCCGTCCTCTCGCAAATATTCTTTGAATATATTCATCAGCATGCGGAGCTGCATGGTATTTTGTGTAGAAAGGAGCATGGATATTTTAAAATACAGGTTGGGAATTTCTCTTGCGTAATAGCAGGCCGCAACGATCGTGGACCAACTGGGATTCAGGAAAAAGTTAGCACCCGTCTCGAGAGCAGCTCGGGTGATTCCGTCCAGGTAGATAAGGTGGTTGTTGTTTCCAACTTCCACTCCTCCAAGATTGCCGAAGGGTGTCCCCATGTTCTTCAATATAATCTGGCTGATACCTCCGCCCAGATCTCTCCTTTCGAACGTTTCCCCTGTCACATCCTCAACACGAGCGAACCGCTCCTCTGGAAGGGGTGTTCCCAGAAGGTTTGTCGAGCAAAACTTGCTCGCTCCGAGCAGATTTTCTGCCAGGGCAAGCGTCGTGATCAAGTCCCCTCCGTAGACATAGGTATCGGTCAATCCGACAACTGAAATCATTTCGGTCGGGAAAAAGATGTTTCCGTTTTCTGTGATGTCCTTGATGGCATAAAAAGTTGGGCGAGCACCTTGAAATCCCGAGACTTGTGTTGTGCAGATCCCCTTTTTATTGAAGGTCAATTGGTTTGCTTCGATGTAATCTTCGACCTTGGCGAATTTTTGAACATATTCTTCTGATTTTTGCAAGAGATCCCCGAATCCCTTTCCTTCTGAAATCATCTTTCTTGTGTCGTAATCACGCATGGACTCGATTTTTTCGGAAATGGCCTTTGCACCTCCGTAGGAATTCAGCAGCGCGTCCATTGCCTTGAGCTCATTGTTGGATAGGAATTTAAAATGCATAGGTCCTCCTCATTGTTTTTCCCTGGACTATTCATAAAAAAAGCAGCGGCATTTTTTATAAATAATCCAGGTTAGTTGGGCTATATCGGGATTGTCGTTGAGAGTTTCCAAAAAATATCCCATTGAGGTTTTCAATTGTATTGGAAAAAAGCCTTTGCTTCAAGTCCAAAATGATATTGACTTAAACATGCCTGTGTGTTATTGATTTTTCCCTGGATTATTCAGGTTCAATTTTTCCCAGGAGGTTAGCTATGCGTTTACTTTTTATCGGTTTTGGCACTGTCGGCCAGGGGCTGGCGGAGCTTCTTGTCCGGAAAAAGGAAGTACTATCGAATACTTATGGTTTGGATATCCAGGTCGTGGGGATTGCCGACAAAATCAAGGGCAGCGTTACCAATCCAGAAGGAATAAATCTTCCTGATGCTCTAGAAAAAGCTAGCGGGGGAGGAGATTTGTCGGATTTGCCCGCCAGTAAATTTGAGGGCGAAGCTTTGGATATGATTAAACAAGTCGAAGCAGATGTGATGCTCGAGGTCACTTACACCGATATTGAGACCGGAGAGCCAGCCACCTCGCATATCCGGAAGGCTATGGAGAGAGGGATGCATGTCGTCACCACCAACAAAGGCCCGGTTGCTCTGCATTACAAAGAGTTGAAAGAATTAGCTGAGGAGAAGGGAGTCCGATTTTTGTTCGAAGGGACGGTTATGAGCGGTACACCGCTTATCAATTTTATTCGAGAGAATCTTGCGGGCTGTGATATTCAAGAAATAAAAGGCATATTAAACGGAACGACAAATTACATCCTGACCCGGATGGAAGAGGGCCTTTCCTATGAGCCGGCACTAATAAAGGCTCAGGAACTGGGATATGCTGAGGCTGTGCCGGATGCAGATGTTTTGGGATGGGATGCCTTGGCCAAGGTGACCATTCTAGCCAAATATGTCTTTGAAGCAGATGGAAAACCTTTTGATTACCCTTGCGAAGGGATAACCGGTATTACCGCCACTTCGATAACCGAGGCTAAATCCCGAAATAAGCGTTTCAAGCTGATCGGAAAAGTTTGGCGAGAAGGAAGCATCGTGAAGGCATCGGTTGCTCCAGAAGAAATCGATCTTACACACCCGTTGGCTTCTATCATGGGTGCCACCAATGCGGTCACCATCACGACCGATACTTTGGGGGAAGTGACTGTTGTGGGACCAGGTGCGGGCAAAGAGGCCACCGGATACAGCATGCTTGTTGATTTGATAGCCATTGGAGGTCAAAAATGAAGATGTTGCTCAACGGAGAATGGGTAGACCGGGAAAAAAAGATCGAGGTACGCGACCCGTTCGATGATTCGGTAATTGAGACAATTCCCAGCGCTACAGATCAGGATGTGGAAACAGCCCTAGAAGCATCTGTCCGAGGGTTTGAGATCGCCAAAAAGATGAGCGTGTTCGACAGGGCCCAGGTTCTTTTCAAAACAGCCGCGATCGTGTCGGAAAATCTTGAGGATTTTGCAGTAATCATTGCGCGGGAAGGTTCAAAAACCATCCGAGAAGCACGCAAAGAAGCCTCGCGATGTGTCAATACATTGATGGTTTCTGCCGAGGAATCCAAACGCATTCTTGGGGAAACCATTCCGTTTGACTCCTTTCCCGGAGGAGAAAAGCGGCGGGGGTATTACTACCGGTTTCCGATCGGGGTTGTCCTGGCGATCACGCCGTTTAACGATCCCCTCAATCTTGTTGCCCACAAGCTGGGTCCTGCCATTGCGGCAGGAAATTCTGTCATCCTGAAACCTGCTACCGTGACTCCGCTTTCTGCTTTGATGCTGGCTGAGGCCTTTTTAGAAGCTGGCCTGCCTCCCCTGGTCCTTCAGGTGATCACGGGATATGGTAGTGTGATAGGGGATCCTTTAGTAAAGGACGAACGGGTGCGGATGATCTCATTCACGGGCGGTATCGAGGCAGGCAAACGGATTTCCCAGCAAGCTGGGATCAAAAAGATCGGGATGGAGCTGGGTTCTGATTCTCCAGTGATCGTATGGGAAGATGCCGATCTTGATTGGGCGGTGGAATCCTGTGTGTCTGGCTCTTTTTGGGCTGCCGGGCAGAACTGCATCGGCGTCCAACGCCTTTATATCCACAAGAATATCTATCAGGAATTTCGAGACAAGTTTGTGGAGCGGACGTTGAAATATAAGATCGGGGATAAGCTGAACGATGAAACAGACATGGGCCCGATGATCACCGAAGATGAAGCCAAACGGGTGGAAAACTGGATAAAAGAGGCCGAGGAAAAAGGAGCAAAAGTCCTTTCCGGAGGGAACCGTCAAAACGCCCTCATGGAACCCACGGTGTTGGAGAATGTTCCCGAGGATGCAACGATTCACTGCGAGGAGGTATTCGGACCGACTGTGAATCTGTATTCTGTGGACAGTTTGGATGAAGCGATAAAAAAAGCGAATGCTCTGCCGTTCGGGCTTCATGCCGCTATTTTTACCCGCAACCTTGATATCGCCTTCAAAGCTGCCTATGAATTGGATTGTGGGGGAGTGATGATCAACGATTCGACCGATTACCGTTTGGATTCCATGCCGTTCGGAGGGGTTAAGTATTCGGGATTAGGTAGAGAAGGGATCAAGTTCGCCCTGCAAGAAATGACCGAACCCAAGGTTATCTGCTTTTACCTCCCAGAACTTTAGCCTGAATTATCTAAAAGCTGATCTCACCACATCGGCTTCGTTGCAGCCCATTCGCAGTATTCAAATACAACTTCATGGGCCACTTCCTTGCCGCTGCAGCAATATCAACTCTTAGATAATCCAGGCGACTTTCTATAAGAAAATAGAAAAAGGGGTAGTGGAGATTGTAATACTCCACTACCCCTTGACTGTTTCTGTGTCGTTAATTCAGCTTCTGCTAATCAACCTATGAGATGTACTGCAACCCAGTCGGAGGTGACACTCTAGGGTCTCTCGATAGCCAACCCCAGAGCTCTGTCCC
>DAOWCB010000214.1 GCA_030633795.1 Candidatus Aminicenantota bacterium
CCTCGGATATTCCTCGATCAAGCGCTGGTAAGCTTTCTGGGCTTCCTGGTTCCCCAATTTTTCATAGCACAGCCCAATGTGATAGAGGGCTTTTGCTGCGGTGGTTTTGAAATCCGGAAAATCCATCAAGATCTTTTCAAATATCTCGATAGCTTTCTCCAACTCTCCTTCGACCTCTTCTTTATAGATCCCTGACTGGTAAAGCTGTTCGGCAGTCTGCTGGATGTTTCCTGACAGAAACACCAAAATTGAGAAGGTCATAACAAAAATAAGAAATAATCGCGATTTCATAATTCCCTCCATTATTTTACATCTCAGGAGGAAAAATACCAGAAAAAATCCTCGCATGATTGAAGTTTCGGCAACGATTGTGTGAAGTTTGTGTGAAGGGTAGTCAAATACTAGGGTAAAATCTGTAGAAAACGATCCCTGCCAACAATAAAAATCCCTCTCTCTACCTGCTTGAGATAGGCTGATTCATTAATCACTTGAAAAGCTATTGGAACTTTGATCCTATCTTTAAAATATATTAAGTTAGGAGCTAGATTTTTTTCATTCACTTTGCATTCGATCAGAAGATATGGTTTATCTTTTTCTGTTATTATAAAATCTACTTCTCGTCCATCTTTTGTCCGTACGTACATCAGCCGGTAATCTCCCTTTCCCCACTCATTCCAGGCAGAAACCGCTCGTTGTAATTGGACTGCTATAAAATTTTCAAATCTCTTCCCCTGATCCTCAAGAAGGCCCCAATCCCAGAAGTAATATTTAGGTTCTTTAAGAACAGACCTTTTCAATCGAGTAGCAAACGGTGCAATTTCAAATACCAAATATACCTTTTTTAAGGCCTCCAACCAATTTTTTACAGATGCGTGAGCACATCCAAGGATATTCTTCAAATTGTTTAAACTAAGGGGAGATCCTACTCGTTCAGGCAATAGAAAGACAAGGGTTTGCAATTTTTGGATATGTGTTATCCTTGAGAGATCTCGAATATCCTCGTTGGTGATTAACGAAATGTGGTCGTTTTTCCAGCGTTCATAAAAATCTTTTGTGCCCACACTCACGGGTTCAGGAAACCCGTTGAGATCATATAATTGAGCTGTCGCATCCTGAAAAGTTTTATCAGGCTCATTAAACGGAATCATGGATAACTTAGGATGCCAGGCCGAATCTCGATTGAGAACAAAACCGGTCAGGTCATTGGGATGTAACGGATTCATCTTGAATAAAAAATACCTACCCACAAGGCTATCTCCAGACTGGCGTAGATAATCGAGGCGCGCGCTTCCGGTTATTACAAAATTTATGCTGTTTTTCCATTCGTCATAATATCCCTTCAGGATATTTTTCCATCGCGGATATTTGTGTATTTCATCGAACACTACCCATTGACGCTCCTCTGCAGATAGCTTTTTACTACGAGACAAGGGCAGCGACATGCTCTCAATAAAAAAGAAAGTGTCAGAGGCAAATTCCTGTCTCAACGAAAGGCTGTCCCAGTTATGATAATTATCACTCTGGCTGATTCTTTCAAGGTGGCTTTGGGCAAGTGTGGTTTTCCCAATTTGGCGAGGTCCACATATGAATGACATTCTGCCATGGAGGAAAATTTCATCAAGCGCCCACTGTCTTAATACATGGTCAATCATCATAAGTCTATTTTCTATAATAGTAGAAAAAAGTCAAGTCTATTTTTCACTTATATCGAAATTAGACGAGGAGATTGCTTCTTTTCACTTACATGGCAAGAATAAAATATTGCCACGATGGTGTGAAGGAAAACGAGGATTTATTCGGGACGAAGTTCGACTTGGGCGGTTTGGAAGTGAAGGACATGCATGACATTTGGCTGTATGTCAAGGCTTGCAGTCCGCTGTTGAATTATCGTTTATTTCTTCTTGTCGATCTCAGGTAGAAAGTTTTCCATAACCCAGACTTCAGGGGATGGCGCTGCACCAAATGTGTATGCGGACAAAACAATTTGTTGTCCATCAGGATGAATCGAGATAGTGGGCAATTTTTTCATCGTTAGTCTCAAGTTTTCGGCATCTCCACTCTCGACAGGGATTCTCCACAACTCCGAATTGGGGGGACCATCCTTATTCTGTTTCGAGGATCTCCTTGTAAAGAAAATATATTGTCCGCCGGGAGACCACGATACATCCACAAGTCCCCAACCCCCTACTTGCATAAAGCTGAGTCTTTCTTTCACTTCTCCACCGTCAACAGGAATGATTTTCAGCACATGTTTCTTTTTTTTGTTCTCGTAGGGATTTTCTGAACACATCAGAGCCAATTGCCTGCCATCGCGAGAGAGAACCAAATTGTGAGTATAAAAGGGTATGCTGTAGAGCTCTCTTTCCTCCCCAGTCTTTAGATCGCGAGCCATTACATGAGTGACTTTATTTTCCCGATCAAACCGGACATAATACAGCGAATTGTTATCGGGCGAAATATTGGGTGCCTGCTGTCCTTTTGGTTCAAGCAAGAGGCTGAAATCTTCGGTTTGCACATCGACCTTAAAAATTCCCTCGCCTAAAACATAAACAAGAAGGAAGCGGCCGTCAGGGGACCATCGGGGAAGTGCCACTTGATTTTTGTACGGAATTTCACGGATTTTTCCTGTCTCCACTGAATAAATGCAGAGAATCCGACGATCCGATGGCCTCCGCTTGGAAATATAAACAATATGTTTTCCATCGGGCGACCAGACAGGCCCACTGTTTTTTCCCTCAAAGGTTAAGGCTAATTTTTTTGGCGAACTCAAAATTTCACCAGTTTCGGGATTTATGGCAGCGGTGTAAACATCCGATCGTAACCCCCCCCCAATGTAGTAATAGAAAGAGCCATTTCGTGTTATTCCTAGAGGATCGATAACGCCTATATTCCTCCGCAAAAGAACAGGATCTCCTTTTTGTTTTCCGTTTTCAACAGCAATGAGCCATAAGTCTATTGTTCCTGTTCTTTCGCTTTTAAAAATGATCATCTTTCCATCCGGTGACCACCCGACAAGGGATTCATGGGCGGGATGAGGGGCAATAGGAACATTAATTGCCCCGTCTGCTGAGAGTAAAAATATATCGTGGTTGGGTGATTCTGAATTCTGTTGAGAATTATAGGCGATGTAATGTCCATCAGGCGAGAATTTGCCTCCTTTAGGATTATTATGAGGTTCCAAAATGTCGATCTCTTTGATGATGCGCAAAGAGCCGTCTGCAGCAGACACGAGCCCGAATTTAAATGGATTTTCAAGGAGTCGGACTAAAATATGCTTTCCATCTGGAGTCCAGTCACAAGGCCCGATCCAGGAATCATAATACCCAACCCGGTGAAGGATGCGAGGTTCTTTATTGTCGATCCTTATGACACGAAGGTCATAATAATTCTCCTGATCATTTTCCCAGCAGTATGCTATCTGCGTGGAATCTGGAGACCATCTGGAGTCATAGGCACTTTCTTGGCTTCCTTTCTCTATATCCGTTAGGCGATGTGTCTTTCCGGTCGACAATTCCCGATAAGCAAGATCCCCCGTATCCCAATCCACATAAGACAGATATTTGCCATCCGGAGATGGTGCACCCTCATTATCCCATTTAGCCTCTGGCCAAACTTGCCGAATTCCAAACTCCATCTCACCTTTTTCAACAACTGATTTTGCCTTTACAAGGATGGATAGTTTTTCCTTTGCGACTTTTACGATTTCGGTTTGGCTGGGATAATTATCGACAACTTTTTGGAAAGCCTTTTGGGCTTCTCCCAATCCCAATTTTTCATAGCAAAAACCGATCCGCAATTGAGCTTTTGCCGCAAGAGCATCATCTTTGGCTTCTTTGATAACTTGCTGGTAAAGAGCGATGGCTTCCTCCAG
>DAOWCB010000296.1 GCA_030633795.1 Candidatus Aminicenantota bacterium
AAGAGAGATTGTTTTTAAAGTGATAGGCACTACCCCTCTGGTACAGGTTGATCTTTTCCGAAATGGCCGTATCATCCGCCAGTGGAACATGCAGAGCCTAGAGTATGAAGAGAAGTGGGTAGATAGAGATCCACTCTATCGGCGTGAAAATTACTATTATCTCCGTGCCTTCCAGAAAGACGGTGGACAGGCTTGGTCCAGTCCGATCTGGGTTATCAATCCAAATATACCTGGGAAGTTCAGCTTCCAAGTGGGAGGAGATGAGCTTAGGGTCATCTATCCAGAAGAAGAGACAGACATCGCTATTTTGATGCATAACGAGACAGAAGTTGCAGTTAAAGGAAAGGTTTTCCTAGAAGTTCCTTCCGGTTGGATGATTAAAGAGAAAAATGGAATCGATATCGATTGTCCGGCTGGCGCTTGGCGTCATGCCGTTTTTCAAGTGACTGCTCCTGTATCTGCCTTCACCAGCCTTTGTCTTCCCAGTGTTTCATCCCACTTCGTATTTTCAAATAAAGAAACCCTTGAATCCTCTCTTTTTGTCGTCGGAAGCCCTACTCCGATCTCGAGAAGCCAGAAGGCTGTATTGATAGATGCAAGGACCGAAATACCAAGAGAGCGGTTTGCTGATTATCTTGAAAAGATGGCCAGAGTTTGGGGAAAGGAGTTTTGATGCCAAAGATAGTCAAGTCTTTATTGTGGATTTTGTCGGGATTTTTATGTGCCTCTATGCTTTTACTGGCAGCTGTCCAAGAGTCTTCACAGGAAATCTCTACGCCTTCACCAAAACAGCTATGGGAACGCTGTCAGAAATCCCTCCCGGCCTTTAAATACGATATCGAAAAAGATGAAATTGTGCGTTCCGATACAAATCCCGATCAAAAGCTGAGGCGCATCGAGGTCAAGTTCTACAGCCAGGAAATAGAAGGCAAAAAATGGGGGCATCCCTGTGTGGTTTTCATGCCCGCTGATCCCCAGGTTTACAATATGCCGGAGAAGCAAGGCAAAGTGGTGATCGTGGGGCAACGCAGTTGGGATGGATTGGCCACCGGCCCCTGGCGAGATCCCTTCCTTGGAAATTATGGAGAGCCTATCGCCGCCCGCACTGGATATCCCACAATGATCTGCCCAGTGCCCGGAGAATATGACGGTTCGGATAGCCGAGAAATTTCCATCGGATTTTTAAGAGAATATCGTAAAAAGACCCAAGATCCCGTTGACCACTCCTATTTTCGCCTGGCAATACCTTATCTTCGCGCTCTCGATGTCATGGCAGATATACTTAGAGTCGAGAGAGAAGAAATCCGGGCCATCATCGGTGGGCACAGCAAGAGAGCCACATCCGCCTTTACTGCGGCTGCCGTAGACCCGCAGCGTATAGTCGGGGTGGTTTATATGGGCAATGAATCAACCTGGGGGAGTACAAGGGATTTGCCTTGGAAAGCGGTTTCTCCTTCTTATACAAAAAATTGGGTAAAGGCCAAAGTGCTCTATCTAGGGGCGACCAACGAAGACGGCTATCGCATGTACAACATTAACACGATCCAGGAGATCATGGGCGGTGCGTGGACGATCGAGTATATCCCGAATTACCGCCATGCCTCCATGTCTGAAAAGCACTTCATGAATTGGAACATGTGGGTTTCGTATGTGTTTGAGGGGCGTCCATTATCGCGAATCAGTGCACTCACTTATGAGGAAGTGGATGAAGGATTCACCTGGGGAGGGCGTCCTGTTGACCCAGGTACTCTCTTCCGGGCACACATCGAATCACCGAACAAAATTATTCAAGTCAAGATCTGGTATGTCTACAATGACGATGAACCCTATTGGCGCGATCTTGTGTGGTATCCCGAGTTTATGATCAAGAGAGACGGCGATTTCTACGAGGGCTATGTGAAGGGCAAACTGCCCGATGCCTGGTTAGTTGAAGTCAAGGATATCGCCTTTGGATTTCCAGGCTATATCTCTAGCCTGCCACAGGACATCACAGGCAAGAAGACGGAAACCAAGCGATCATGGGGTTCCCGTTCCCGGCATTGGGAACAAAAGAAAAAAAAATAATGGAGAGGTTACGATGAAGAGGCGTGAGTTCATGATCACTTTGGGTGCGAGTGCAATGGCCATGCGGGCATCGGCAAAAAAGAGCCAACCGATAATGCAGACATCTGAGTCGGCCGAGGCCATCTACAAACGCTCCTATACAATAGATGCCATGTGTTTTGGTGCAGCGCCCCCACGGTCCTATGTGACCTATCTCACCGAGGATAAGGTCGAAGCGCTGAGAGCATCTGGGATCACAGCATTGTCCATGAACGTGGTTTCAGGAGAGTCGCGGTTGAGGACCGTTGACTGCATATTCCTCGAAGCCCAAAAAATGATCAGAGAATGGGATACCTTTGTCGCTGATCACTCCGATGTATTTATGAAAGTGACAAACATCGCCCAGCTCAAAGAGGCCAAGCGTTCGGGGAAGGTCGGATTTATCTACAATTTCCAGATGGCTGCGCCCTTTGGCTGGAATCTTGAAAAGCTCAAGACCTTTTACGGTATGAGTGTGCGGCAGATCCAGTTGATCGGCGGCCGGCGCAATTACCTTGCCGATTCATGCTGGGAGCCGTCGAATGCCGGACTGAGCAAGTATGGCTATGAGGTCGTTGAAGCCTTTAATGAAATGGGAATCATAGTGGATCTCTCCCATGTCGGTGAACAGTCCGCTCTTGATGTCATTACGGCATCTAAAGAGCCTGTGATATTTTCTCATTCTGGCTGCTATGCGCTCTGTCCTCATCCGAGAAATGTGAGCGACCGCAACATCCGGGCCATGGCCGAACAAGGCGGCGTGTTCTGTGTGTACAATCAGAGCGGCTGGCTCACAAAGGATCCCACGATCTCCATGGACCACTACCTAGCTCATGTCGAACATGTGATAAACATTGCCGGGGAAGATCATGTGGTCATGGGAACAGACCAAGATGCCGTGGATATGTCTGCAATGAGGCCAGACGAGGTGCAGCGGCACAATGCGAGTTTTGACAGGAGGCGGAAGGACTACCCTCAGCTGGACTGGGAAATTAAGCATATGCGGATCCCGGAAT
>DAOWCB010000040.1 GCA_030633795.1 Candidatus Aminicenantota bacterium
TATCTAAATTCCCATGATAGTCAAAGTTGACCATCATACAGGGAGCCTGTTCACAAGCACCAAGACATTCAACGGTCGTAAGCGTGAATTTTTGGTCGGATGTTGTCTCCCCCACTTCGATTCCCAATTTATCCTTCAAGTGATCGATTAGAGATTCTGCTCCCAATAGACTGCAACTCAAGTTGGAGCATACTTGGATATGATACTTCCCCACCTCTTTTTGATTGAACATGGTGTAGAATGTCACCACTTCTTTTATTTTTATCGGTTTGATATTCAATAAATGGGCCACTTGCTTTTCTTCCTGCTGGGAGATAAAACCCTTTTCACGCTGAACAAGATGTAAGACAGGGAGGAGTGCAGCCTCTTTGCTTGTGTAGCGAGAGGCGATCTCCTCAATTTTTTTCTTTGTTTGATCAGTCAATTCTGGACTCATCTATCCAATTCTCCACCGATCATATTCATCGATCCAAATGTTGGAATTATATCCGCTAAATAATTCCCCCGGACAATTTCCTCGAGAGCTGCCACAATGTGGAAGCAAGGAGCTCGCAGATGGAGACGGTAGGGTTTGTCCGTTCCATCCGATATAATGTAAAATCCCAGCTCACCACTTCCACCCTCGACAGCAAAATAAGCCTCGCCTTTAGGCGGACGAATCCCGTGACCCCTCATGAATAATTTAAAATGACTGATGAGGCCTTCAATGTTTGTGTAGGTGTCCTCTTTGGGCGGAACGATACATTTTTTCCCCGACAGAATTCCGGGATATTTTTCCTTTTCTGTTCCCTCAAGATTTGGAGAAAGCTTGATCCTTTCCTCAGGTTTTTTTGTCCTGGAAGCTTTGATAGCTTCAGCCGGCTCCAATCCTTTCGTTACCGATTCGGATGAAGAAGAAGGTTTAGGGATCTTTGCCATACACTGCTCGACCATCCTCAAACTCTGTTCCATTTCCTGCATACGGACCATATATCGGTCGAAATTATCCCCTCTCTCACCCAGTGGAATTTCAAATTCCAGCTGATCATACACGAGATACGGGAAAGCTTTGCGCACATCGTAATTGACACCCGTAGACCGGAGGCATGGCCCTGTCCATCCGTAATTGATCGCCAACTCCGAAGTCACAATCGCAACATCTCTCGTCCGGTTGAGAAAAATCTTATTTTTGCTCATCAGACCATGGCAATCCTTAAGCACTTTGCGGGTTTCATCGATGGCAATACGGGTTGTTTTTTTCCAATCGGAAGGAAAGTCTGATCTGACTCCTCCGACCCGGATAAAAGACGTGGTCATGCGGGCGCCGGTCGTTTGCTCCATCAAATCCCATATGTACTCTCGAGCTTTCATCATGTACAGGAAGACTGTGAACGCCCCACATTCCATACACATAGCAGCTAAAGCTGTGAGATGATCGCACACCCGTGAGAATTCGTTCAAGATGACTCGGATGTACTGGGCTCGTTCCGGAGCTTCAATCCCCAGCATCTTTTCCAATGTCATGACATAGCCTGTGTTGTTGATTAGTGGAGAAACATAATTCATCCGGTCTGTGTAGATCAGCATGTTGAAAAAGGTCTTATTCTCACAGATTTTCTCGAATCCTCTGTGTAGATATCCCATCTCCAGCTCACAATTGATGATCTTTTCTCCATCCAACTCCAACATCACTCTTGTTGTACCATGCATCGCAGGATGAGATGGACCCATGTTAATGAGCATGGTTCCTTCTCTGGCTTCCTGTTGTATCCTGTATTTCATACTATTATCTCAAATCTATTTTCGGTTGCTGTTTGCGCAAAGGATAATCCTTCCGCAAAGGGTGCCCTTCAAACCCATCATACATAAAAAGCCGCCTCAGATAAGGATGGCCCTCAAAATGGACACCGAACATATCGTATACTTCTCTCTCAAGCCAGTTGGCATTCTTGAAAATTGGGGTTAAGGAGACGATTTTACAGTCATTTTGTTTCAATCTTGCTTTGAATCTCAACCGCAGGTTGAGGGAAAGAGAAAAAAGGTGGTAGACCATTTCAAAACGCTCTTCTTCTCCCTGGTAATCAACACAAGTAAGATCGAGCAGCATGGTAAAAGCGTAAGGATCTTCTTTTAAAAAATTCACGATATCCTGAAGAGCTTCTTTTTTTATGTGGATGATATCATCCCCGAATTGGGCAGTCATATCCAGAATATTATCTGAAAATTTCTGTTTGAGATCTTCTAAGATTTTTTCTTTTGAAATCGCCATTCATGCCCTTCTTTTTGTATTTTTTCTTGAAGCTTTATCAAAGCATTGATGATCGTTTCCGGCCGTGGCGGACATCCGGGGATGTAAACATCCACAGGAATGATTCGGTCAATTCCCTGAACAACAGCATAGTTGTCATAAATGCCTCCGCTCACCGCACAGGCCCCGAATGCTACGACCCATTTGGGTTCGGTCATCTGGTCATAAACAGTTCTAAGAACAGGGGCTTCTTTATGCGAAATGGTCCCGACCACCAAAAGCATATCAGCCTGTCGAGGGGTGAATCTTGTCCAGCCCATGCCGAAACGGTCCAGGTCATAATGAGCACAAGCCGCAGACATGTATTCCATACCGCAACAGGCCGTGATGAAAGGGTACTGATACAACGAGAATTTCCGGCCCCATCCCAGCATGGAATTGAAAGTGGTTGTGATGAATCCGACTTTTCCGTCTTTTTTATGTTTCATCGTTCCCACTCAAAAGCTCCCTTTTTCCAGGCATAGATAAAGCCTACCAGCAGAATGAAGATGTAAGCGAACATGACTATCAGTGCGGTTGCACCCATTCCCTCTTGTTGAAATTTTTTGAATATCAATGCCCAGGGGAAAAAAAAGATAACTTCAATGTCGAACAACAAAAATAAAAAAGCGACCAGATAATATTTCACAGGGAACGGATTGATCCCATCCTGAAGATAGGGACTTCCGCACTCAAACTGTGTTTCTTTTGTGGGGTTGGTCTTTTTCGGCCCCAGGATTTTATTCATAACAACAAGGATAGCTCCCAGGAGTCCGAATACGACAAATACTAAAAATAGCTCTATCATCTGTTTTTATAAAGGCATAGATTTTATAAAAAACAATCAAAAGATGCAAACATTTTTGACAATTTTTTTTTATTCTTTCATAATTACTTTTTCGAATATCTCACCTTAAAGAAAAAATGACTGATTCCAATTGATTTACATGGACAACAGAATTACAGTATGTAAACGATGAACGAACAAATTTCCAAAAATATTTACGCTTGTTTTTTATTGCTTGTTTTGCTTGTGAGTTCCATATGTTGTGATTCATCTGGAAAAAAAGAATCTCGACTTATCCGGATTATCGATATTATATCTGAAGAAAATATTGTCCAATCACCTCTAAAAAATATAATTGAACAATTCAATTTCGTAGAAGAAGACATCACCGGAAAATGGGCTTACCTGCCTGATCTATCAAGCCAAGACCAAGAAATATGGGGAACATCCAGCAGCTATCCCATTCTCGGTAACCACGAATCAGAATTCCCAGAAGGAATAAAACTTCTGAATAACGGTCAAGAAGTGAACTATTTAAGCGGAAATAAAAAGCAAAAAACCGGCTGGCGGTGGATCGGAACAAGTGAGTCTTTGGATTTGAGAAAATATAGTGGATACGACAGAACAAGAAGAGGCATAATCCTGAATACTGAGAACTCTTTTAAATTCGAAAAGCTCTTTCCAGAAGGGGAACTCATCCTTGATCTTCATCTCGTAAATCCTGATTGGGAAAACATACGTCCAAACCTTACGGTAACTTTTAATGGCTCTTATGCCGAAGAATTAGTCATCACACGAAAACAATATTTTCGGATCAGAAAGAAACTTGATATGGGAAGGCACGCAATCGAGATAAAATTTTCCGAAGCAAACGAGCAAAACGTTTCAAAATCATCCATAGCACTCGGTCTTGTGAAAATGACAGGTTTATCTGATATCCTACTTTTAATCCAACCCCGGCAAAAGGAGCGATTGGGTCCTCAGGGGGATTTCATTTTCCAATACTATTCCCGTGCTGCGCTGCCCAAGAAAAAAATTAAGGCAGTTCGGCCTGAAATACGTTACTTGTACAATTTTAGAAATAAATTTCCTTTGTTTGATGAAGGGACAGGATCAAATCCATTTTCCATCAAGAAGAAAATTGCTTTCAATGAAGATTCTTTAAATTGCCTGGCTGCCCCTCCAGAAAGTGCATTATGTTTGGATGTGAAAATTCCTCCAAATGCAAATTACATTCTCGAGTTCGGGTATGGAATCCTGAACGAATTCAAAAACATGGAATCGGAGCAACCTATCCAATTCCGCATCCTTCTTGAGCGGTCAGATAAAGAAGAAACGCTTTTCAGCAAAACGATCAACTGGGCAACGACAAAAGACATCATCCAGGAACAGATCGATCTTACTCCGTATGCAGGAAGCAAGGTGCGATTATCCTTTCTAACTGATGATCTTTACCGGGAAGGCAAAAACGAAAAAGCTCCTCATATCGTTCCTGTATGGGCGAATCCACTGATTTATCAAATTCCAGAAACAAATCAAACAAACATCATCCTGATTTCCTTGGATACGGTCAGGCCTGACCATCTGGGCTGTTATGGATACCAAAGAAATACAAGCCCGGCGATTGACCGTCTCGCTGCTGATGGCGTTCTTTTCAGAAACGCCTATAGCACAACATCATGGACACTTCCCGGCCATGTCTCTCTTTTGACATCCTTGAATTGTCTTAATCATCAAGTGTATTTCCCCCTACAAAAAATGAATCCGGACGTTCTGACTCTTGCCGATATCCTCAGAACAGAACAATTCTATTGTGCCGCCTTTACAGGAGGAGGATACTTGAGTGAGACATACGGATTTTCACAGGGATTCGATGCCTATCAAGAAATTAAACTCCACGGCGACCAAGCGATCCGTCTCGATGAAGCCGAGCGTTTAGCCCAGCTGGCGTCTCGATGGCTCGAAGACAATAAAGATAAGAACTTTTTCTTGTTTCTCCACACGTACCAACCTCATGATCCCTATGCAAACCTCTCCCCTACCGGGAGAGAATTTTTAACAGAAACCGCCGAATGGGATCAGGTTAAGATGGCATCTCTTTTTGGCGGAAAGGATCGGTTCGACACCCAATTATCTGAGAAAGAAAAACAAAACATCATCGCTTTATATGATGGAGAGATCAAGTACACCGATGTCTTCTTTGTCCAACCTATTTTGGACAAATTGAAAGAACTCGGGTTGTATGAAAAATCTTTGATCATTCTCACCAGCGATCACGGCGAGGAATTTTTTGACCACGAGGCATGGCTCCATGATCACAGCATTTATGATGAGGGAATAAAAATTCCATTGGTCATAAAATTCCCGGATACAGAGCATAAAGGACGCCAAATCGAAAAGATCGCTCGTATAACAGATATAATACCAACAATCCTTGAACAGATGAAGATAAAAACAAGTAATAAGCAATTCGATGGCGCCTCCCTTTTTCCGTTGTTAAATGGGAAGGAAAAAACACAACGGACCTTTGTAAGCGATCTGGCTTTAAGGGAATTCGAAATAGCCCCTACAGTGATTTCAATTAATAAAGACAATTTCAAATTCATCCTCAATAAAAAGATATCTTCTCCTTATGTCAAACGGTTGGCTCGAAACTTCGATGGTTCGCAAATCGAACTTTATGATTTGGAAAAAGATCCTAGAGAAACAAAAAATTTGGCAGCCAATATCGCTTACCGGGATATGTGCTTCGAATTCCTCAGGAAAATCAACCGATTGTATGAGCAAGCGGATGAGATGAAAAAGAAAAAGGATGAAGTCACACTAGACCAGAGCTTACGCGAAAGGCTCAAAGCTCTGGGCTACATCAAATAGAAGATGGTTAGGTGTTTAATATGTGGAGGGCTTCTCCCTTGACACTCAGAGCGGCTTCCATCACTGTTTCAGAAAGGGTTGGATGAATGTGATAGGCAGAAGACACATCTTGGAGTTTCAATCCCTTCTCCACACAAAGTGTCAGCTCAGCCAATAGTTCACTGGCGTTTGGACCGAGGATGTGGGCTCCGATAATTGTATCCTGCTCATCGGCGATAACCTTGGCCATTCCTTCCGGTTTTCCCATCGTAAGAGCCCTGCCATTCGCTTGGAAAGAAAACACTCCCACTTGAACACTGAGCCCCTTTTCTCTTGCCTGTTGTTCTGTCAATCCCACTGATGAAAACTCCGGTTCCGTGTATACCGCCATCGGGAGGGCATGATAATGGGCTGCTTTCTTCAATCCGGTGGCATTTTCGGCTGCCCATACTCCTTCATGAGAAGCCTTGTGAGCAAGAAGTTTTCCTCCGTTCAAATCACCGATGGCATAGACTCCAGATATCTCTGTTTCGAGATACTCATTCACTTTGACAAATCCTTCTTCATCTACGAAAGTTGTTCCGAACTCGAGGAATTCCTCAGAATTGGGGATACGCCCGACTGCTAACAATACTTTTTGGGCATCAAATGTTCGGATCTTTTTCTCTTTTAAACAAAATGACTCCAGGGTAATTTTTTCTTTATCCCCAGAAACCTGTCGAATTTCCATCTGTGTGTATATATTAAGTCCTTGTAATTTGAGTATTCTTTCCAGACGTCTTGTCATTTCTTGATCGCTTCCAGGTAGAATATTGGGCATGATCTCGAGAATGGTGACTTGGCTGCCGAGTCTTTGATAAATGGCTCCCATTTCCAGACCAATAGCACCGGCGCCGACGATGACCAAATTATCGGGAATTTTAACCAATTCCAGACCTTCTTTGCTGGTAATGATTGAGTCTCCGTTTGGCTGGAGAAAGGGAAGAGCCGCAGGTTTTGACCCAGTTGCAAGAATTATCCTTTCCGCTTCATAAATGCCATTATTATCCTCTCCATGAACTTCGATCTGCCGTTCATTTAGTAATTTCGCATCACCTTGGACAAGTTGTATCCCATTTTTTTTCAACAAGAATTCTATCCCCCGAACAAATCTTTCCACAATTTTTTTCCGCTGCTCTTGAAGTCTTCCCCAATTGCATGTCAAGGCATCCAGAGGTCCGTCAAGATATTTATTATCTTTGGTTTCTTTAAAAATTTTTGTCTGATGAAGGAGAAACTTCGCAGGTATGCACCCCCAATTCATGCATGTTCCTCCAACTCTTTCCCTCTCGAACAACACAACTTTTTGCTTCAATTGCGCTCCCCGCAATGCCGCAACATACCCGCCCGGGCCTCCTCCAATTATAGCCAGATCAAATTTTTCGTTCATTTATCCTTACCTTCATTAAAATTCTCTCGTATTATACATTTTCTTCCTATTCGTTCAAACCCCATTATCATCCTCAATTGAAGCACATAGTTTCCAAATCTAGGATGATTTTTAAATCAGGCAGGCATGCTGAAGAGGAAGTCATCCGGAGGCGAGCGGGCATGGTTCCTCGAAGAGGAGAGCGAGCCGAGGAATAAGCGGGCTGACGTTTCAGCTTGCCTGACTGTATATTCTTTGATTTGGGAACATGTGCTTTCAAGCTTTTTTCCTTGACAGTAATCGAGAAAATGGTCATTAATAGTGTGATTTGGTCAAGATTAGCTTATGAATTTTAAAAATATTCTCCTTATAATGGTTACGTTTTTCGTGCTCTTTTGTGTTTGTGCGAGTGAAACGCTGCACGGACAAGAAATCTTCATCTATCGCCCTTACAAAGATAAAAATCCTCTGTTCCCGGAGAACAAACTCACCGTTCATGGAGAATTTTTCGGCCAGCTACAACTTCCCTCTAATTTTCCCAGCTACAATGACCTCTCCGGGAAAAAAGACCAATGGACTTTTGGATTCCGGAATCGCATCTTCATCACAGAAAACTTCTCGTTTCTCGCCCAACTTGTGACGCATGATGACGGGAGTAAGCGTACAAAATTCGACTGGCATTTTTCTCTACGGCTGAATCCCCTGGAAAATCTTGCTCTTATTCTGGGGCATGACTCCAACCATGACTCCGACTACCAAAGTACAGTCGATGGATTGGCATACTATCTCAACCGCAATTATGCCGGTTTTAGCCTTCCATTTCAGGTGGGTGACTTCTATTTCGAACCTTTCACATGGTTGCTTTATCACACCAACCACCATGGCCATCTCGATCTTTCAGGAGAGAAGCTTCTCCAGGAATACGGTATACGCATAGGAGCTTGGATCCAGGAGAGCTTCGGGATGAGCCTCCAAATCGTCGCTCAATCCGAATCTTTCTTCTCCCTCGGACAGACATTCCTGGCTGACTTGATATTTCGAGTGAAACTCCTGGATCATCTGGAATTATCCTTTGGTGGAAGCATTTGGAAAGACATTCAAGAAAGCCGCCTGGGAAATAAACAAACTTTTTTCAAACTCCACTGGGGTATCGCGATCCCTTTTTGAGCAGTAAAAAAACAGCATTAAAACTGGAAAATTCAATTCAAGCACTTAGAGGCAAACTGAAGAGGAAGCCATCCGGAGGCAACAGGGCATTTGAGCTTGACAACCACTGATCATTATGCTACCAAATCTTTCTTCTGGATGGTTGTCATCGCATTCGGCTAAACATGCATTTAAAATATGTAATCGTCCTCATCTTAACAACTTTACTCCCGTTTTCGTTTGCATATGCCCAATCCTCAACCTTCTCTGATCAAGATTGTTTGACATGTCACGGCAAACCTGAAATCTCTCAGATTATGCAAGATGGGAATTTGCGGACATTGTACGTTGATCCTGAAAAGTGGTCCCAAGATATCCACCACTTGGGCAAATTGACCTGTGTAGACTGCCACACGAATGCCAATCCTTTCCTTCACTTCAGAGAGGGTTTTATCGATGTGGATTGTGCCCGTTGCCATCCGATTGAAGCAGAGGAGTATCAAAAAAACATACATCTGACGTTCACGACAATCACTCCCGGAAAAGAACTTCCCCTTTGTTATCATTGTCACACCAAACATAACATCCTGCGGCATGATGATCCCTTGTCTTCTGTTCATGAATCCAATGTCGGGGATACCTGCGGAGCATGCCA
>DAOWCB010000176.1 GCA_030633795.1 Candidatus Aminicenantota bacterium
ACGGCTTCGAGTGTCGTCGCGTAGACTTCCGGGGACTGGGGTTTTCTCAAAACCATGTAGTTGTCAGTGACATCCAACTGCTGGTTTCTGTTTATATCTAGCCATCGAGCTAAGGTGATCTTGCCGAAAGGTCCGGAGGGAACCAGCGGCAGGAGTCGGCCCATTTCCAGATCATCGTTATAGCGGGCCCAAGAGACTTTTAAAGCGGTGGTATGATCACCGAAGACATCAAAGACCAGACCGACTCTTGGAGAGAGATCTTTCCAGAGCATGATGTCATTGACGTCGGGAAAGGTCACTTCCTGGGCGTAATCCGGATTGAGCATGCTCAGCACGGGATCCGCGGCATAGCTCGACAAATAAGTGCCTCCCGTATAGCTGCCGTGGGATTCGTCATATCTGATACCGAAGTTCAAGGTCAATCTGCCTTTAAACGTGAGGCTGTCCTGGAAATAGGCACTGTATCTTTTCATTGTCATATTGCTTTCCCAATCTCCCTTTTCTTGGCCCCACAAACCTGCAGCGAACTGGCCCATTCTAGGATTGATATCTTGAAATCCGTAAATCGAGCCATCATAAGTGATGAAATTAGTATAAGGGTTGTCCCTCCACCAGGGAATCAGCGTCTTGGCAATCTCGTACTCAACACCCAGCTTGATCTCATGATCTCCGCCCAGGAAATCATCCAGGAAATGGGTCAAGCCCAGCCTGACTCCCATCTTAGGAATTTCGTAATCGTAGCTGCGGAGGAAATCGGTTCCCGTCGTGATACCCGTAAAACGATCGACATATGTGTTATCGAATTCGACTTCGGGATGAACATGCCGGGGCTCAAATTGTCTCTGGTACAGAAACCGGAGATCGAAAAACGAATTCTGACTCAATATCCAGTTTAATTGTACCTGGCCGACAGTATCTTGAGCATTGTCAATGTACCGGCCGGCATATTGGCTCTGGAAGATATTCCCTGGTTCAAAAGGTATATCCCAATTCCTGAAATTGAACATGCCCATTAATTTGAGGTTTGGACGGAGCTGGAAGGTTAGTTTGGAAAAGACCATCCACTCATCTTGAGTGGCATCAAAGGCGCCTTCGAAACTTGTGGCACTGTCCGCGAAGCCTAGGATCCTTCCGTTGAGGAAAAACCATATTTTGTCTTTGACTATCGGTCCTCCCACGCTCAAGCTGTAATCGTGGTAGGACTTGCGGCCTCTCGGAGCAGGCAATCCGATGGCATTCGCCTGCTCCTGGGTAACGAGTGGGGAACTCAAATCTTCGTTGTACCACTGCACATTGGCTGCCCCGCTAAATTTGTTTCCGCCGGATTTGGTCACGATATTCACGTAGGCGCCGGAGGCCATCCCCACATCTGCCGGGAGTGAGCCAATCTGCACTTCGATTTCTTCGAAAACATCGAATGAGACGCCTATTCTGCTGGTTCCCATTGCGGGGTCTGTCATACTGACTCCGTCAAGAGCCACCTGGCTCTTTTTAACATTCTCTCCGTGGGCACCGAATCCCCATTCTTTGCCTCCGACTAGCGGATTTTCCGTTATCCCCGGAATTGAATGAATAATCTCATTATAATCCCTGGCCAGCGGCATCTGTTGGATCATATCGGCGGAGTAGACTACGGCGTGTTTGGTGCTCGTCACGTCTACGGTCGGCGCGGCAGCCGTAACCGTGACTTCTTCCGCCAGGACTTCCTGCGAAAGCTGAATGTCGATCGTAATCGTTTTCCCCACGCTGACAATTATCCCTGTTCTCTCCACTTTCTGAAATCCTGACATCTCAACTTTGATGACATAATCCCTACCTGGGGGAACTACCGGAAACCTGTAATTCCCTCCTTCGGTTGAGACAAACGTGCGTGTCCCCATCATGGACTTTCCGCTCAAGGTGACAGTCGCTCCGGGAAGAGGCTCATCATTCTGATCGACAATTTTTCCTGTGATGCTTCCTGTTTGTTCTTGAGCGTGCGATGCGGTGATAAGTGCCAACGATAAGAATAAGATGAGAAGACACTGAAAAGCTTTCTTACTCATTTTAACCTCCTTATACGGGTTTTTTAAAAGTCATTCTTTAGGTCTCTCGCTTGTTATCCATATAATATATCCCCTTTTTTACTCAACATTTAAATATTCTTTTAATCCCTCTTCAAAGCGGGAGGGACGGAGGAATGACCCCCAATGCTTGGCCAGCAACGCTTTCAACTGCCTTTTGTTCTTGGCCTTCAATGCCCTCAAAATCTCCTGATGCTCCTTCAAGGACCTCTTCAATGCCCCTGGCTTCCCTAAAGCATAAGATTGAGCATAACTGTACATTTGAAACTGATTATGGACGCTGTGAAGCGTCTCCCGCAGAAACTTATTTGGTACAAACCTCCAGAGTCTGTTGTGGATGGCCATGTTCAAGGAACAATATTTCTCTATCGAATCCTTCCGGCAGTAGCGCACCATCTCCTTGTGCAGCTCCTCAAGCTCTTTTATATCCTCCTCCCCTATATGATCCACAGCCAGCGTGACCGCATAACTTTCCAGGATGCTCAGGACCTGAAAAATCTCCTTTATCTCCTCGGGTGATAGCTCCTTGACCACGACTTCTTTATGGGACTTGATGTTCACCAGCCCTTCAGCCCCCAGCATGAAGACGGCTTCCCGGACAGGAGTGATGCTGACTTCGAAGAGCTCAGCGATTTTTCTTTCGTTGATCTTCTGACCAGATTTGAGCTTGTTGGTGATGATGGATTCCTTGAGATGGTTGTAAATGGTCTGACTTAATGTCTTGGGTATATTGTATCCCTCCACGGATATCTCCCCTCACATTGAATTTCAATGCTCTAATATATATCTTATAAAAATATATATTATGATTTATAATAAGTCAAGGTAATTTAAGAAAAAAAGAAATTTTTTTTAGGACATTATGATAATCTTGTAAATCTTTTATTAACTGCAATATAAATCTTCTATATATACTTTTTTGATCAAAAAACATCTTGAATACATTTTTTTGAAAAATATTTTAAGAATAAATTCATGATAATGTAGACGGTTCTTTTTGACAAAGCGATGTCTTTCTTATATTTTATAATGACATAAAGGACCCTCTAGTTGAATAAGAAAGAATATTGGCGATTCATAGAACATATGCACCAATTCCTTGTGGGACTACCTGATTCTCGAGTTCTCATCCCCCTTCTGGAGACACGGCTTTCTCCTGAGGAGGCCGAGTTTCTTGCCGGTTTTCCGTTTCTGCCTCATACCATCGAACAGTTGGCAGAAAAGTTCAAGATGCCAGTAAAACAATTATCTGCCAAGCTGGATCCGTTAGCTCGCAGGGGAATCATCTTTCGGCACGAATCATCTCACACCATCCGCTATGCCCTCAACGACTCGATGTTCGTTTTCTACCGCAGTCCTTTCTGGTCGGGAAAGGAAGATCAAAAATCGAGAAGGCTGGCCATGCTTTCCAACCGTTATTACTTTGAAGGCTATGGTCAGGAGTTCGGTAGCTATCCAACCATGGGATTGCGTGCCATCCCTGTAAACAAAACGATCCCAGATACACGCCAAATCAAAGCTTACGAGGATGTAGTCCAGGTTGTGCAAGAAGAGGATTTCTTCTGCGTTGCCTATTGTCCCTGCAGGGAACGGAAGAATCTCGACCCAGATTCACCATCTTGCCAGCACGAAACGTTTAACTGTCTCCACTTCGGCAGGCTGGCCCGATATATGGTCAGGCAGGGAATGGGTAAGGAGATTAACAGGGAAGAGACGATGAACATCTTGGAAGCAGCGGCAGATGCAGGATTGGTGCACGGTATTTCGGTCAACAAAACTGGTATTGATACTATTTGTAACTGTTGTTCATGCTGTTGCATGTTTTTAGAATCTGTCCATGTGCTCGGACTCAACGGTCACCAGCCATCCAATTACATCATCAATATCCACACAGAAACCTGCCAAGGGTGTGGACTTTGTACCAAGCGCTGTCCGATGAAAGCCTTAAAGCTTGTGGCCTCGGATGAAACGGATAACAAAACTGGGAAGGTATCTGTGCTTGATCCCGAAAGATGCATCGGGTGTGGCGTTTGTGCCCACAAATGTCCGACCAAATCTCTGATGTTGATCCATCGAGAAGAGGAACAGGATTATCCTGAGAACTTGCGAGAACTTGCCTATCGCATGGGAAACGAAAGAGGTAAAGAACCTTTCTCTGAAACCTTCCTAAAATGATTGTGAGAGATGTTTTCTATCCTCATCTTCCGAGTCATATCATCATTTCAGTCCTATCGTCCTTAGCTAGAATAAGAACATGACGTGAGAAGTTCTTTTTAATTGAAAATGGGAATAGTTACACCGTTTATTGTCTTTAAAAACCAAAAACATCCCTTTGAAATTCCGTCGCAATGGCGTCTTCTCACGATGACTGCCGATGAGAAGGAATC
>DAOWCB010000333.1 GCA_030633795.1 Candidatus Aminicenantota bacterium
AGGATTGAAAATTGGATCCAGATGCCCATTTTCCACGAAACATCTCGACTGGTTTAAAAGAGGAGAGCAGCAGCGCAGGATAACTTCCTGAGATGAAGCCCGTCGCGAAAACGATTCCTAGGACAACCAGAAAAAATCCATAATTCCCAGAAAAATCCAATCTCAATTCTTTGCCCGAAAATCCATTGAAGGCTGGCAAGAAAAACTCGATCAAAATGAATGCCAGCACCAACGCCACAAGGGTTATCAGGATAGATTCCCCATAAAATTGTTTGATGATATCTTTTCGAGATGCACCGACAACTTTCCTCATCCCGATCTCTTTGATCCGTTTTCCGGATTGGGTTGTGCTCAGGTTCATGAAATTGATACACGCGATCAACAAGACAAAAATAGAGATGATCGAGAACAGATAAACATTTTTTATATCCCCTGTCCTCCCCATCGCACCGATTTCCGACGAGTGCAAATGAATGTCTTGCACAGGAAATAAAAGCAACTCAAGATTTTCCGAATCTTCGACTTTTGAGTGGAGATATGCGGACAGTCTCCCCTTCTCAATCACAGGGCTCTCTGGATGGAGCTGCACATAGGTATCGATGAAAAAACGATCCCATTGTTCCAGATCCCATCCAAACTCTTCGAGAAATTCGACGGGTACGAGCATATCAAAACACAAATGGGAATTGAGCGGCGGATCTTCTATCAACCCGGTAACTTTGAAATCAAAACGCCCTGCAATCGTGAGCGTTTTTCCGATCGGATCCTCTGTGCCAAAATATTTTTGGGCCTGTGATTCTGTAAGGACCGTGGATAAGGGGGCCGACAGAGCTGTTTGTGAATTTCCCTTAATCAGAGGAAAAGAAAAAATTGTCAAAAACTGCGGATCCACAAAAGCAACATCATCTTCCAAAGACTTCTTATCGCCATATTTTACTACCAAGTTGCCCGGTTCATAGTACCTGGTGGTGGCAACGACCTCAGGAAATTCTTGTTCCAGAGCTGGCGCGAGCGCGGGAGTCGTGACAGCGTACTTATCATTTGCCAAAAGATCAGAGCAAACAACCTTATATAGATGGTCCCCGTTCTCATGAAACCGGTCATAGCTCAGCTCATCATTGATCCACAGGAGAATCAACAGACAAGTGGCCAATCCGATAGCAAGGCCGAAGATATTGATGAAGCTGTAGAGCTTATTTTTTTTGATAAGCCTTGTTGCAATCAATAGGTAATTCTTGAACATCATGACCTCCGCCAGTTATATATCCAAGTTTCATGCCAAGAATAAAAAAAAGAGATTTCATTAGATAAAACTCTCCTTTGATCCTAAATTTGCCCCTATTTATAACGTTCATTATCGAAACAAGTGGTGTACGGAAATGCACATTTTTTTATCATCTTATTTGCCTCAATTTTCCAACTTGCTTGACATATAATTGGAAAAAATGTTCCTATTGGATAGCCATTTTTTCGATTAAACGATAGAGGTTCTGATGAAAGTGTTACTCATTTACAATGCCTATGCTGCTCACAAACGGGCAAAAAAAATCCTTCCCGATGTAGAGGCCTGTTTCAACGATAAAAACATTAAATTCGACCTGCAGCTCACAGATTATCCCGAACATGCTGTAGACATAGTGGGAAAGGCGGATTTTTCCCGATATGACGGTGTCATAGCCGCAGGAGGCGATGGCACTCTGTTTGAAGTCATCAACGGATACTACAAAAATCCGGACAGGGGGAAAATTCCTCTCGGTGTCCTACCGATAGGTACCGGGAACGCCTTTGCCCGCGATTTTGAGCTGGATATCTCCCGATGGGAAAATGCCATCGAGATCATCAGGTTGGGAAAACCCAGATATGTGGATGTGGGGAAGTATCACACGCATGGACAGGATTATTATTTCCTCAATATCTTAGGCCTGGGATTTGTGGCAGATGTGGGGAAAACGGCCCACAAACTTAAGATTTTCGGAAATGTCGCCTACACATTCGGTGTGTTTTACCAGATGGTTTTCCTGAAAGCCTACAGGGTGAAAATCGAGGCTGATGGGAAAACTTTCGAAAGGGAAAATATCTTTGTCGAGATCTCGAACACGCGTTTTACAGCCAATTTCTTGATGGCACCGAATGCCGAGATAGACGACGGGCTGCTCGATGTCACCCTCCTGGGCAAAGCCACACGTCGACGACTGATCCAGTGCTTTCCCAAAATCTTCACGGGGGAGCACATCCACTTGGAAGAAGTCGAGCAGTTCAAAGCGAAAAAAATCTCAGTCGAGACCGATATCCCCAAGGTTTTAACTCCTGACGGAGAACTGGTCGGAATCACACCGGTCCAGGTGGAATGCCTCCACCAGGCCGTCCCTGTATTCTGGAAATGAAATATCTGATCGCGGCCTATGCCTGGGTTGTCGGCGGGCTGTATTTTATTCTCCTTTGTCTCATCACAATCTGCCTAACTTTTTTTTTAAAGCCCAGGACATTCGATCCCTGGTTAAAAAAGAGCCTGAGATTCCTGTTTAAGATCCTCTTTATCAAGGTCCAATCAGAAGGAAGCGAAAAAATCGAGTCGAACACAAACTATCTTTTCATGTCCAATCACAGCAGTCTGTTCGACATCCCTTTGCTAGAGGCTTATGTCCCCACTTTTGTGCGAGCAGTCGAAGCTCTACGGCAGTTCAAATGGCCAGTCTATGGGTGGGCGATCCGCCGGCTGGGAAATATCCCGA
>DAOWCB010000342.1 GCA_030633795.1 Candidatus Aminicenantota bacterium
ACAAAGAGGCCATGAGCACGAGTGTGGCCGTTTACCACAAATTGCCGCTGACAGACACAAGCACAGTGGGATCCTATCGGCAAATCATAGCCGAACAACTTTATCACGACATGTTCAATCAACGGCTCTCAGAACTCACCCAAAAAAAAGATCCCCCATTTATAGGCGCTTTTTCGGGAAAAGGACTTTTCGTACGATCCAAGGGAGTCTACGCCCTGAGCGCACAAGTCAAAGACGAAGGAATCAAGCAGGGCCTGGAAGCCCTGTTCGTCGAATCTGAAAGAGTAGCCCGCCACGGCTTCGCTGCCTCTGAATTGGAAAGACAAAAAACCCAAGTCCTCCGGGGAATCGAACGTTTTTACACGGAAAGAGAAAAGAACAATTCGAATCTCTATGTGTCGGAGTACATCCGGAATTTTCTCCAGGATGAGCCCATTCCCGGAATCGAGTATGAGTTCGAGCTGTTCAAACGTTTCGTTCCGGAGATTACATTGGAAGAAATCAACAAGATCGGCCAGAAATGGATAACGGACAAAAACCGGGTCATCACGGTCAATGCACCCGAAAAAGAAATGCTCGAGATACCAACCGAGGAAGATCTTCTTTTGGTTCTCGAGTCCATCGAGGATATGGAGATCGCTCCTTATGAAGACACAGAGAGTGAACTTCCGCTCATGGCTGAGCCTCCTGAAGCAGGCGATATCGCAGAAACTGAGGTTCTTGAGGAGTATGATATCACGGAATGGAGGCTTTCCAACGGCGTTCGCGTCATCCTCAAGCCCACAGACTTCAAGGAAGATGAGGTTCTGTTTCGGGCACTAAGCCCAGGAGGGATCTCCCTGGTCCGTGACGAAGATTTCATCCCGGCAAGGACAACAACCCCAGTCATAGCTGCCGGTGGACTGGGGAAATTCAATGCGATAGCGCTTCGAAAAAAGCTGACCGGAAAGGTTGCCAGTGTGAGACCGTTCATCAGTGATCTGGAAGAAGGTCTATCGGGAAGCGCCTCCCCCAAAGACATAGAAACTCTGTTCCAGCTCATCAATCTCCACTTTACATCTCCTCGGGCCGATGAGACCATGTTCGGAGTAATAAAAAACCAGCTAAAGGTGTCTCTGGAAAATCGAAATGCCAATCCGATGTATGTCTTCTCCGACACTCTCAGGCGCATTTTGACTCAAGATCATTATCGAGCTCAGCCGCTGACCGTCGAAAAACTCGAAGAAATGGACCTGGAAAAGTCCTTTGCTATTTATAAAGATAGATTTGCCGATGCCAGTGATTTTATTTTCATTTTTGTCGGGAATCTCGATCTGGAGACAATAAAACCTTTGGTCAAGCGTTATATTGCCTCTCTCCCATCCTTAGACAGGGAGGAAACGTGGAAAGATGTCGGCATCCGACCCCCTAAAGGAGTCGTGAAAAAAACGGTCAAAAAAGGAGTTGAACCTCAAAGCCAGGCAGGCATCGTGTTCACAGGGCCTTTTGAATACACGCAGGCCAACCGAAGCGCCATCCGAGCCATGGGGCTGGTACTTCAAACCCGACTCCGGAATAAGATTCGGGAGGACCTGGGAGGAACCTACAGCATCATGGCAAGTCCTTCCTACGATAGAATCCCTGTGCTGGCATACAGCGTGACGATCAATTTTGGCACCGATCCTGAACGGGTGGAAGAGCTGGTTGGTGTGATATTCCAAGAGATTGACACGTTGAAAAATGATGGAGTGACAGCGGATGAACTCAGGGATGCCAAACAGGCGATGTACCGGAATTTCGAGACGGGAATCAAACAGAACGGATTCCTTTTGGTCCAACTCTACTTCAGATACCAGGAAGGAGAAGACCTGGAAAGCCTGTTTAATTACCTCAAATCCCTGGAAAATCTCACAGCCGAGGTGATTCAGGATGCAGCAAAAACCTATCTCAACACAGAAAATTATGTCCAGGTCACCCTTTTTCCAGAAAAAGAAAAGCAATGATGTCAGTAAGATTCCTGGTCACTTGCCAAAATATTCGAGAATCGACTTTTCCCTGAATGCAAAGATTTTATCCAGTTGTGGCCGGACAAACAAAAAGTGAATCAGCGGAGATAGGACAAATCCGGGTACAGCGTACCGGATGACATCCTCCATCTGTGTGCCTCCCCCTTTTTCCTCGAACAGGTGCGTGTGCTCCCAAACTCGATAGGGCCCCTTTATCTGGCGATCGATGAATCTGTCAGGAGGTTGCCACACCGTTATCTCTGTTCTCCAGGTCATTCGCAATCCAAAAAACTTGATGGAATAGTCGATTAGAGCATTTTTTTTCATTATGACGGGAAGCGGAGTCAGTATCTTGAAATACAGCCATGGCGGCGTTATCAGATTCAAGTTTTCGGCAGCACTGAAAAAAGAAAAGACCTCTCCGACAGGAGCAGGAATGGTGACCTGCCTCCTAAGCTCATAAATTTTCAGGATGTTTATCACTTTTTGTAGAGGAAGATGCTGTGATCCTTATCCCATTCGTCTTTCATGTAAAAGGTATCGACTTCTTTTTCTTCCCAGCCTGGGATACGATAATTATGGGTCACAACCACAACACCTGGTTCCAGCTGCTCGTCAAACATCGGACGCAGTATGGCATTGGATTCTGGCAGAAGGTAAAGGGCCACCACTGTGGCTTCTGAAAAATTCATGGTTGTAGCATTC
>DAOWCB010000362.1 GCA_030633795.1 Candidatus Aminicenantota bacterium
GGTACCGAGTAACACTCTTCCATTAATTTTCCAGAATAGCTACACTATAAAGTAAAAGAGTGACGGTATAAATCAGTTACAAAGGATGTGATTATGGATAAATTGCGAAAAAAAATTATCGTATTTTCTCAGGTTTTTTTGATGTGTTTTCTCCTACTTTGTGCCCGATCCTTTTCACAATCGGAAGATCTCAAAATTTTCCAGACCGATAGAAGGATCCAGATAGATGGCGAACTGGACGATTGGGAGGGGATAGCGGAATTTCCGATAGACCTCACCACAACCGGAGACAAGATCCAACCCTCCAAAGACATGACCGTCACTGCCAGATTCACCTACAACACCAAAAATTTTTACGCGGCCATAAAAGCCGTAGACGACACTTTCGAATTTCCAAACAGAAGCTGGAGATACGGCGACGGTTTTCTCTTGACCTTTCTCGATCCTTCACAAGGGAACGAGAGCGACAGCTTTTATTCTTTCGGGATATCGCTTGTCGAAAAAAATCCTGTAAAACAAATTATCAATAAGGATGGGATCTATTTTCCCGGGATCGATGTCCGGGATATGGAACTGGCGATCGTTCCCAACGAGAATAAAGGCATCATTACCTACGAATTATCAATCCCGTTTCAAATCCTGGTTCCGTTCAGGCCTTTTATGCAGGATAAGTGGGGGATCAATCTCATCTATGCGGACCGCGATCAGGGCGAGAGAAAACTGGCACAACTTTATCCTGATCCTGGTTATGACACCGAGATATCCAACAAGAGGAAGGGAGCGATTTTTCAGTTCGTAAACCGCGTTCCTGAAAAACCCGAGGTTCAGATGTTGATCGATTCCTTTCATTATTATCATGACAGCAAAAAGACCGTTACATTAGCGATTCATTCTCCCGAAGATAAATCGGGGTGGCTTTTCCGGTCCTACCTTCTGGGCCCTGGGGTAAGAAATGTCCAGCAGAAGGAGGAATTTGTTTTCAAAAAAGGGATGAACATGCTGTACTTCGACCTTGAGGAGCAGGAATTCGAAACCGGTGTGTATGATCTAAGTGTGGGAGTTATCGATGAGGAAGGATCCCTTCGATTCAAAGAGGACAGCAGATTTTTTGTCCTAAACAGGACAGAACTCGATGAATATCGGGCAAAGTTCGAGGAGGCAAAAAAAGGGGAGCTTTTTGCAGAGGATGAAAAATTCCGCAACAGCATGCCCAATTTGAAAGTCCGGTTTGATTGGATCCAAGAGTTTATGGAAAAAGCCCCCCCTTACATAGGGATCGCATCGATCGAAGAATGGATGGACGAAGTCAAGACCTTGACCGAGAGCATCGATGAGGGAAAACCTGCTTTTTTCCCGTTAGGTTCGATCGGGAGGTATGCCCACAGGTCGGAAATCGACGGGACCCTCCAGTCCTATTCCATATACGTCCCAAGAGATTATGATGAGGAAGTCCCGATAGCTCTGTTTGTCGCTCTCCATGGAAGCGGAGTGGATGAAGTGAGCTATGCCGTGAATATGGCGCGGCTTATCAGTCAAGCACGCATGCAGCTGAAGATTCCGAAAATGATCATGATCGCTCCGCAAGCCAGGGGATTTTCTGATTGGTATCTCGGCAATTCCGGGAAAGATGTCATCGAATGCATCAACCACGTCAAATCTTTATACGATATCGATGAGAAAAATATCATTATCCACGGTTTTTCCATGGGAGGGTATGGAGCCTGGCGATTGTCTCTTTTGTATCCGGATCTTTTCAAGGCTGCCGTGATTTTGTCGGGGGCGATATCCCCGCCTCCTTATCTGAAAGGGGAAAATATCATCGATTTGCTTGAGAAAGCAAAAGGGAATAAATTAAATTTTTTCATCGTGCATGGCGCAAAGGACAACGCCGTTCCTGTTGTTGCCGCGAGAAAGGCCGTCCAAAAGCTGAAAGAAATCGGAATTCCTCACGAATATATAGAGGTCAAGAATGCCTACCATACCGGGTATAACAAGTGGGTCGAGATATTCAAGTGGTTGAAAAATCTCTTGAACCGATACAAAAGAATAATAAGATCACCATAGTCCGGGGATGAGGCGGTACCGGACCTTTTGGGCGTATTCCTTGTAGCCAGGGAGTTCTTCCAGAAGGGTTTTATCCTCAAGAGCAGTCCGGGAGAAAAAGAGTATCACTATGATTACGGCAGGTATAAAAGTGTAGAGTGAGCCGAGGGAGAGGGGGAAACAGAGCATGATCAGGATAACTCCCACATACATCGGGTGGCGGACATATTTGTATGGACCTGTGGTGCATACGGTGTGCCCCCTATCTTCCTGAATCCGTACGACATCGGATGAATAGGCATTTTCCTTCATAGCCCAGAATGCCAACCCAAATCCAGGCAAAAAACCGATAAAGGCGAATATTTTTGAGATAAGCGAAACGTTGGACCATTGAAAACGGACGGCATCCAGACCGGGCAGGATCAGCA
>DAOWCB010000127.1 GCA_030633795.1 Candidatus Aminicenantota bacterium
CATAAAATCAGAGCCAGATAATATTTGGCTTTCCAGTCTTGGGGATTGCTTCGAGAAGCCCATCGGAATACAGGTATGGACTCCTCTCGATATGGGAAAACCAACCAGGGGGAAAGTTTCTGGGCCTTATCGAGATACATCCGGCTCTTTTCAGAATCCTCTTCCCTAAAAAGATAGGACAGCCAGTAACAACTGGTAGAATAATTCGGGATAAATTCGAACAATTGAATCGCCTGTTTGTTCAAACCAAGGTGGACATAATGGAGGGCAAGCTCGATATAGGTTTCATTCGGCAGTTCATTCCGGATCATCTTTCGTAAGCTCTCCAGCCTGCTTTGACTCGGCGATGTCAGATAGAGCTCATACCGGGCAAGATGATTGAGCGGATCGATCTCAAGGACTTTCCGTAGCACTTCTTCGGCATTGTATGGCCGCAAGTTTAAGCGACTGATCGCAGCTTGAAGGAGCATCGCATTGATGTTGTAGGCGTTATAGTCCAGGGCTTTTTGGATATAATTCCAGGATAGCTCATAGTCTTTTTCCAAAAAGTAAATTTCCGCCATTTGGGCGTATGCACTGGAGCGGTACTGGAGCGAACGAGCTGCCCAGCCAAAAGTTTCCTTAGCATCGGTCAAATTCCCCAGACGCCGTGAAATAATCCCGCTCACATAGTTGGCCTCGGGATCGTACATTTCATTCAGCAATGCCCTATGGGCGTAAAACTTGGCGGTTTCGTACTCCCCTCTTCTGCAATAAAGCTCTGCCACTCGGCAAAGGGCACGGGTGTGGAGAGGTTCCTTCTCCAAACAGAGCAAATAGCTTTCCAACGCGGAATAATAATTCCTCTCCTGCTCGAAACGTTTGGCCAACAGATACCGCCCCTCCCCAGTTTCTGTATCATAGGAGTGAAACCGGATCGGACGTTCTAGGTCATTGGCCTTGGGATCGCTGGAATAAAAAAGTCTTTTTGCAACCTTTATTTCAAGAGTCTGATTCTCGATTATTTCCAGGGGAATATTTTTTTCATAGATTTCTGCCGGATTTAAAGCCAACGTCTCTCGAAAGATCTCCTCTTCCCCATAATTTACGACTATAGGGGAGTCTATTCGTTGCAAAGCAAACAATCCGATCTTCACAGAATCCTGAGCATGTTGGACATTGAGTACACCTAATGGAGAGGCTTTGACCATGGGTCCGATATCTTTGTAAGGGAACCAGATTTCCTTCCAATTGTCGGCTGTGTACGGAAGGAACAGCGAGTGATCGCCCTGGTTTAGATACCTGCCCGCCTGTGGCTCGCTGTACTGACCATCTGCATCTGTCAAAAGGTCCTCCCAGATCATCCCTTGTTGGGAAAGACCCCAGATCCATATTTTTTGCCCTGGCACATCATCATACAAGGCCCAGTGACCGAAGCCGAACTGGGAATCGTGCCAGTACCCCCCAAAAAAATTCTCATACTCTCCGACAGTGAAATAACTCTTATAAGAACCAAAAGCATTATTCCTGTACCAGGAAAGATCCCGCCCCTCCTCGTCCACCGGCCAAGACCTGAGAGGGACATTGTAATTGTGGCCGATATGATGAAGGCCGGGAAAGATGTATTGCAGATCTTCGGTGGCTTTCACAGCCGCATTCATCCAGGAATAATAAGACTGATGAAAGGGAGAAGGATTGTACCAGAAGGCCTGGGTCTCGAAATAGGCCTTGTCCTTCGGGAGATGGATTGTCACACTCCAGCGGGTGCGTGACGGCAAGTCCATGGCTCCCACTACACAGCTGGCACTCCCATCCGGATTTTCCCGCATCAGATAATCTACAGGAGTAGCAGTGGAGGGCGTGTGCCCGACGATGCCAAAATTGAACTCTATCCCTCCTGAAGTCCAGGGGCCCCGCAAGGAAATCTCACGAAATTTCATCACATGGTTGGTGTAGATGAATTCGTTTCCAGTGGATATTTCTGTAGCCCCCCATACTTTTCCGCCAACCTCTGGAAGCACCGATACAGAAATATAGGGATTCTCCATCCTTATGACTTTCCATTCTTTATCGACGGAAGTCTTGCTGAATTTATCGAAGAAAAAATAGGGATAAAGCCGGGCTCCCCTCCCCCATAGACTGGACCTTGTGAGGATGGGAACTGGATCTGGTTCAGAAAATGGATATGTCTTTAATGTCTCCAGCCGCTCTTCTATTGAAGCCTTATCGGATGGAACACAATCCATTGCAGAAAAGGATATTATGGTGATGAAAATCAGGAAAAATACCCTATTTATTTTACAGGCTTCCATAAAAGCTCCGGCGCTATTCTCCGCCGATCTGCATGGATTTGATCCGGAACGTGGGAGCTGTGAAGCTTCGATTCAAGTCCAGGTCATTCCCGACCATGTCTATCGCATTCAGCATCTCGAACGCGCTTCCCGCGATCGTCAATCCTTTGACCGGAAAAACAATTTTTCCGTTTTCGATCCAAAAACCTGATGCCCCACCGCTAAAGTTCCCATTGACAGGAATGATCCCATATCCTGTGGCTCCTCTTAGATATAGTCCTTTTTTGGTTGCTTTGATGATATCTTCGGGATCGTCCGGTCCGGCCTCCATAAAGAAATTGTGTGCCCCTATACCCGGAAGACTCCGGAAACCACCTCGGGAGGCATTGCCTGTGCTGTGCACGCCTGCCCGTTTCGCCACGATGGTGTTATACATGAAGCCCTTCAACACGCCCTTATCGATGATCGTTCTCTTTTGTGTCGGCAGTCCTTCCCCATCGAAGGGTTTGCTGGCCAGGCCTTTGGACCGTGTTCCGTCATCGATGATCGTAACCAGATCAGAAGCGATCTTCTGATCCATCTTGTCGGCCAGGAAACTGGCTCCTTGAAGAACACGTTCTCCGTTTACAGCAGCCAGAATTCCTCCCAGTACCGAACGTGCAACGTCTGGATCAAAAATCACATCGGCTTTTTGTGTCTTGACCATCTTTGGATCCAGCATTTCATACGCATCTCGGGCAGCTTTTTCGGCAATCTCCTCTGGAGTCTTGAGTTCTTGAAAATAACGCCGCGAACAATTTTCCCCACCGGATGATTTCTGATCTCCTTTTTCAGCCACCACATAAACGCCAAAGGAACATGCCGTCTCTCGATAAGATTTGGACAGCCCGTTTGAATTGGCCAAGTACACCTCAGCCTCGCCTTCGTTGTATCCTGATCCTGCACTCTTAGTGATACGGGAATCCTTCATGGCCAGCTTTTCGACTTGTTTGGCCAATTCGATCTTTTGGTCCATGGACACCTGAGCGATCTGAGGATCATACAGGCCTGAAACATCCGCTAGACCTTTATCATCGGGAAGCACATTGTTTTCATCGGCTGTCGTGTTCGCTGCGAATCCGATGGCCTTGTCCGTAGCATTTTCCAAAGCACTTTCCGAAAAATCGTTGCAGCTGGCAAAGGCCATCCGTCCTCCGACAAACACTCTGAAGCCCACTCCGTGGGAAGCCGCCTCCTGGACAGTCTCTATCTCACCATTCCGGACTTCAATTTGCAAATTCCGGCCGCTTTCCAGATACACTTCAGCTTGGTCCGCCCCTTTATCTAAACACCCCTTCACCAATTTTTTGGTTAAAGCTATGTAATCCATGACTATCTCCTTTATTTGCTCCGGCCTATCCTCTGGCCCGGCTTCCACCCACGTTAATACCGCGGATCCTGACAGTAGGCTGCCCGGCCGACACCTCGGCCATTTGCCCCTTGCCGCAGATTCCTGGGCCAAAAGCCAGGTCTTCGCCCACAGCATCGATATTCGACACAATATCCAGACAATTGCCTATCAAGGTAGCCCCTTTGACCGGGGTAGTCTTTTTTCCATTTTCGATCAGGTATGATTCCCGACAGGTGAAATTGAACATGCCTGTTGTCGAATTCACGCTTCCTCCGCTGAGGCTCTGCACGTATATGCCGCTCTTTGTTGAAGCGAGAATGTCTTCGGGCTTATCTGTTCCCTTATCGATGTATGTGTTTGTCATCCGCGGGATCGGAAGATGGCGGAAAGATTCGCGCCGCCCGTTCCCCGTGCGTTCCATGTTCAGTTGCTTGGCCGAAAGGATGTCAGTCATGTATTTTTCGAGCATACCTTTATTGATCAAGACATTTTTCTTCATCTGGGTGCCCTCGTCATCAAAATTCGTCGTGCCCCTAAAATTGGGGAGACTACCGTCATCCACCATGGTGAACACATCACTGGCCACCTTTTGTCCCAATTTCCCGGTGAAAACACCAATTTTTTTAGCGATGCTGTCTCCTTCCAACGGGTGGCCTACAGCTTCATGGACAAGAACACCGCCCCAGCCGTTTTGCATGACAACGTCCATCTTGCCCGCTGGGCAGTCTGTTGCTTCGAGCATAACAATGGATTCGCGAGCACATGTCCGGGCAACTTCCTCTGGAGTCACCACGTCAAACATCTCAAAACCCGAATGTTTGCTCAATCTCTCTCGGCCCATATGTCTTGTGTTATTCCCAACACCCAGTGTTTGTACGATGAAAAACATCAGCGGTAGCTCATCACTTATCAGAAGCCCCTCGCTGTTGGCAATAGTCCTTCCCCGCACTTCATCGTAATAGCTGATAAAGGCCATCTTTATTTTCGGGTCATAATCCAATGCAGCCTGGTTTGCCCGCTGCATCACCTCAAGCCGTTTCTCATCGGCGATTTCTTCGAGAGAAAGATTGACAGTGATATAGGACTCCCGAGTCTGCTCTTTTACATCCACAGGAGGAACTTTATCCGTTCCACGGGCAACATAGGATGCCACTTCCGCTGCATTCATCAGGTTTTCTTCCGTGATGTCATCGGTGTAGGCAAACCCGGTTTTATCACCAGAAATGACTCTCACTCCAGCACCTTGGTCGATACCATAAACCGCGCTCTTAAATTTAGATTCCTCCATGATGATATTCCGTGAAATCCTGTTTTCCACATAAACATCAGCGAATTCTCCTCCCTTTTCGAGGGCTTTCTGGATCGTTCGGTTATAAATCTGAGGATCCAATTCCAATTTTGCTCCCACGGAAGTTGCTTTTTTACAGGAGAGAAGCTGCGTCAAAAGAGCGGGTGTCGCAGCCATCGCTATTCCTCCCTTCAGACTCATCTGGAGGAATTTCCTGCGGGGGATGTCCTCCACAAAATACTTTTTCATAATCTTCATGTTTGACCTCACTTTTCCTGAAATATTCATAAAAAATGTCGCTGCTTTTTTTACTTCAGTAACTCATGTGAATTTTGATGGATAATTATATGATAGAGATTTGCAAAAAGTAAAATGATAAA